>CAIWAJ010000026.1:0-3450 GCA_903910565.1 uncultured Rhodospirillales bacterium | reverse complement strand
TCTACGAATTCCCGGAGAACTGGCCCTACTGGGTGTATTTCGACCTGCACGCCGCGCCGCTCTACTGAGAGGGCGGCTTACGTCTCGCTCTGCCCGGCCTTGTGGCCGAGCAGCCCCATCAGCCGCCGGTCGCGCCATTCCAGCCGCGCCGCCTGGCCTTCGAGCGGCAGCACGGCGCGCCGTGCGGCATCGAGCCCGGCGACCAGCTCCGGCGTCAGCGCCAGCGGCTGCGTCTCCTCCTGCACCTTGGCGTAGAGCCCGCCATAGCGCGCGAGATAATCGGCGAGGCCGCCCGGGGCGTTGAGGTCAATCGTCTCGAGCGGCCCCATGAAGGACCAGCGCAGCCCGAGCCCGTGCTTCACCGTGGCATCGACGTCCTCCGCCGAGATCACCCCGTCGGCCACCAGCCGCATCGCCTCGGAGACCAGCGCGACCTGCAAGCGGTTCAGCACGAAGCCGGTCACCTCGCGGTTCACGGTGGCCGGTACCTGGCCGGCCCGCTCCATCAGCGCGCGGGTGCGGGCGACCACGTTCGCGTCGGTCCAGGGCGCCGGGCACAGCTCGACAACGGGGATCAGGTAGGGCGGGTTGACGGGATGGGCGACCAGGGTGCGGGCGCGGCCGGGGAGCGCCTCGGTAAAGGCGCTGGCGGGGATGCCGCTGGTGGATCTCGCCAGCACCGTCTCGGGCGCCGCCAGCCGGTCCATCTCGGCGAACAGGGCCGCCTTGTCGGCCACCCGCTCCGGCCCGTTCTCCTGCACATGCGCAACACCGGTGACCGCCTCGGCCAGCGTGGCCACCGGGGTGATGCGGGCCAGCACGGCGTCAGGTTCATCGGCCAGCAGCCCGGCGGCGCGTAGCTCCGGCAGCCGCTCGGCGATGAAGCCTCGGGCGGCGCCGGTGGCCGCGGGCATCACGTCCCAGATCTTCACCGCGAAGCCCGCGCGGGCGAACACGATGGCCCAGGCGCGGCCGATCAGCCCGGCGCCGACAATCCCGATGGTCTCCATGCAAGCCTCCTCGTTTCCGGCGCCTCAATGCCCCTTCTTGCCGCCCAAAGGCAACTTGCCTCCCACGCGCAACCGACGCAGGCTCGGCCGCGAACAATGGGGAGGCAGATCATGCGCATCGCAGTACTGGACGACTGGCAGGGAATCGCCGCGGCGTCGGCCGACTGGGCCTCGCTTGGCGGCGAGACGGTGATTTTCCGCGAGGGATTCGCGGGGCCCGATGCCACGGTGGCAGCGCTGGAGGGATTCGATGTCATCGTCGCCATGCGCGAACGCACCTGGCTCGGCCGCGAGGTGATCGAGCGGCTACCCAAGCTGCGCCTGCTGAGCTTCACCGGCCCGCGCAACGCCGCCGTCGATACCGCGGCCTGCACCGAGCGCGGCATCATGGTCTGCAACACCGCGCCGAACGGCTCAGGCAATGACACGCCGGAGCTGGCCCTCGCCTTGCTGCTCGCCGCCGCGCGCCGCATCCCGCTGGGCGACGCGGAAATCCGCGCCGGCCGCTTCCAGCAGAACGTGCCGCCCGGCCTCGGCCTCTACGGCCGCACACTCGGCCTCATCGGCCTCGGCAAGATCGGCGGCCGCGTCGCCGAATTCGCCCGCGTGCTCGGCATGCGCGTGCTGGCGTGGAGCCCCAACCTCACCGATGCCCGCGCGGCCGAATGTGGCGCCACGCGGGTGGAGAAGGATGTGCTGCTGGCCGAGAGCGACGCGGTCAGCATCCATCTGGTGCTCTCTCCTCGCTCCCGCGGCACGCTCGGGGCGGCCGATATCGCCCGCATGAAGCCGGGCGCCATCCTCATTAACACTTCCCGCGGCCCGCTGATCGACGAGGCCGCCCTGCTGGAGGCGGTCCGCGCGGGGCGCATCATCGCGGCGCTCGACGTCTACGCCCAGGAGCCGCTGCCCGCCGATCACCCGCTGCGGACCGCGCCCAACACCGTGCTGACGCCGCATGTCGGCTATGTCTCGCAGGACAACATGGCGTCCTTCCACGTTCAGTCGGTGGAAAACATCGCGGCATTCCAATCCGGCGCTCCAATTCGCGTGGTGAATCCCGAGGTTGTCGCTCGCTGACGTAACACTCGCGTGAGAAGTCGCCATTGCGGGCGATATTCCTTGCATCTGCTGGACTGCGTAAATATGATGATCACACGGAGCCACTGACACCTACCCCCCCGCTCCGGTGGGATTGGAGAACACCAATGCATTATCGAGTTCGCGGTAACAGCGTCCAGCTGGTCAAGACAGTCCGCGAGGAAGGCAGCGACAAGTTGCAGTCGAAGCCGGTCGGTTCCATTAACCTGCTCAACGGCAGCCTCAACGCCGCCGCACTTGCGGCGCTGACGCCAGATGAAGTCACCGAAGCCAAGGCCTGGATCGCCAACCGCAACACCATGCGCGAGCGTGCCTCTGAGCTGGAATTCCTCACCCTCGCCGCCCGGATCTCCGATCTGGCCGAGTGGGTGCGCCGCGCCGACGACAAGCTGGTCGCCACGCACAGCGAGGAAATCACCGAGTCCTTCGGCGATCTGCGCAAGGCGATGCGTAAGCGCGGCGCCCGCAAGGCGGCGGGCGAGACTGAGACCGACTGATCCCGCCTTCCCGCCCCAAGTCGTGTGCCCGCCGCATCCCTGAGTTGATGCGGCGGGCATCGCCGTTAATGGGAACATCACACCTTCGCACCACACTACTATTGCGTGCGCGCGGGCCGCGGAGGCATATGGCGCCAACTCATGGACGGGCCGGCCGCTCCCTGCCGGACTCGTCACCGGGAAAGGATTGACGGATGCGCCTGGCGGTCTTGAAGGAACGAGCGGCGTTCGAAACCCGCGTTGCAGCCACGGCCGACACGGTCAAGAAATTGATCGGACTCGGCCTGACGGTCGCGGTCGAAACCGGTGCCGGGGTGCATGCCGCGATGTCCGACGCGGATTACCAATCCGCCGGCGCGGAGATCGCCCCTGACGCAGCTGCCGCCCTCGCCGGCGCAGGCGTGGTCTTCGCGGTGCAGGAGCCCGAGGCCGAGACGCTGGCACTGAGCCCGCGCGGTGCGCTGCTGGTGTGCATCGCCAACGCCTTCGCCCCCCCTGGCCTCACCGACACGCTGGCCGCCGCCGGGATCGACTGCGCGGCGATGGAACTCCTGCCCCGCATCACCCGCGCCCAGTCAATGGACGTGCTGTCGAGCCAGGCAAATCTCGCCGGCTATCGCGCGGTGATTGAGTCGGCATCGGCCTTCGAGCGGGGCTTCCCCATGATGATGACGGCCGCCGGCACCGTGCCGCCGGCACGTGTGTTCGTGGTGGGCGCCGGCGTCGCCGGGTTGCAGGCCATTGCCACCGCGCGGCGCCTCGGCGCCATCGTTTCTGCGACTGACGTGCGGCCGGCCGCCAAAGAGGAGATCAAGTCCCTCGGCGCCACCTTCGTCGGCGTC
>CAIWAJ010000025.1:0-7774 GCA_903910565.1 uncultured Rhodospirillales bacterium | reverse complement strand
GCGGCGCAGGAAGAACGCTGGCTCGAACTCGAAATGCGGCGCGAGGAGGCCGACGCACGATGAGATGCCTGCTCCTGCTCTGCCTCGCCCTCTCCGGCTGCGGCCTCGCCGCCGCCCCCAGCCGCATCGGCGCGGCCGTGCTCAAGATCTTCCCCTATGTCGGCAAAACCGCCGCCGAGCCCACCGATGCGTGCGCGGCCGCGGTTGATCCCTAGGAAACGGAGCACGCACCGCATCTCATGAGAAAAACCGGCGCCGCAGCCTCCGCCGCCCGGCCCGCAGGAGGGTAGCAGCGCCGCGCCGCGCAAGGTATGTTTCCTCTCGGTTGCGTGACGTCGACTGCGCGCGAGACGAACGGCGGCGACATGGGGCGTCCCGGCTGACCACGAACAATAAGCTCGAACGGAGTTCCGCACCGTGCCTATCATCACCCTGAGCACCGCCGGCACGGTCACGAACGCGGGAACCTATACCAACACCTACCTGGTCAGCCCCGGCATCACCTTCGTCAACCACGGACTGGTCGGCGGTAGCAGCACCACGCGCGCGATCGTGGTTGACGCGGCCAATGACGTCATCACCAACACCGGCCTCATCACCGGCGTGCGGAGCAGCAATTTCTCCAACGCCGCCGGCATTGTCGTGGCTTTGCCCGGCAGCAATGCGACGATCACCAACGCCGGAACCATCGCCGCGGTGGGCACATCCGCGATCGGGATCGCCGTCTACGCAACCGGCGCCGTGGTCACAAATTCGGGGCTGTTCAGTTCCGGCATCTATTTCACCACGACCGCGTCCGGCGGAACCCTGACCAACTCCGGCACCATCGTGGGCAACGGAAGCTATGGCGCCGTGGCGGCCTATCACGGCCTGAGCGTGACCAACCAGACCGGCGGCATGATCGACGGGCGCAACAGCAACCAGTACGGCATCAAGATCAAGGGCGGCGCCGGCACCATCACCAACACCGGCACGATCGCCGGCACCGGCAACGCCGTCATTCTGACGGCCGGCTTCGCCAACCGCGTGATCGAGCAGCCCGGCGGCATGTTCGTCGGCACCGTCAACGGCGGCGATGCGAGCCAGGCAGTGCTCGAACTCGGCTCCGCCGCGAGCACCGGCACGCTGACGGCGACCAGCAGCCAGTTCACCAACTTCAAGACCTTGCAGTTCGACAGCGGCGCGACCTGGCAGCTCACCGCGGACGCGACGATGCACACTGCGTTCGGCACCATCGCCGGCTTCACCCTCGGCGACGGGATCGTGCTCAGCGGATCGAACGCCATCGCATCCACGACCTTCAGCAGCGGCGTCACGCATGTCACGCTGACCGGCGACAGCGCCCAGACGCTGAACTTCGCCGGCAGTTTCACCCAAGGCTTCACCATCACCGGTGCCGGCGTGCTGGAGACGGTCGCCTGTTTCCGCGCGGGCACCCGGATCGCGACGGCGATCGGCGCGGTCGCGGTGGAGGACCTCGCGGTGGGCACGCTGGTGCCGACGCTGTCCGGCCGGATGCGGCGGGTTCGCTGGGTCGGCCATCGCACGCTCGACTGCACCTCCCATCCCCAGCCCGACGCGGTGATGCCGATCCGCGTGGCGGCGGGCGCGTTCGGCGCGGGCATGCCGCTGCGCGACCTCTATCTCTCGCCCGACCACGCGGTTTTCATCGCGGCCGACCGCGAAGGCGCGACGGCGGGGGCATTGATCCCCGTGCGCTATCTGGTCAACGACGCGACCATCGCGCAAGTGCACCACGATCGGGTGAGCTACTTGCATGTGGAACTCGACGCGCATGACGTGGTGCTGGCCGAGGGTCTGCCGTGCGAGACCTATCTCGACACCGGCAACCGCGCCGCCTTCGCCAATGCGCCGGGGGGTGCGGTGATGCTGCATGCGGATTTCGCGCTCGGCATGTGGGAGGCCGCGGCCTGCGCACGCCTCGTGGTGGGCGGCGCGACACTGGTGGCGGCACGCGACCGGCTGCTGGAGCGGGCGGCGGCGTGCGGCCACGCAATGACGGACGATCCGGCGCTGGATGTGGTGGTGGACGGCCGATCAATGCCGGTCGCCGTCGAGGGCCAGCGCCATCGCGTCCGCCTGCCGGCCGGCGCCCGAACGGCAAGGCTGGTCAGCCGCAGCCACGTGCCCGCGCGGATGCTCGGCGACGCGGACGATCATCGCCGCCTCGGCGTCGCGGTGGCGGCGCTCGCGCTCGACGCTGCGCCGGCCGAGGCACGTCTCGGCACCGGCTGGCACGCGCCCAAGGGCGCGCAGCCGGGCGGCTGCCGCTGGACCGACGGCGGCGGCGAGATCGACGTGCGCGGCGCCGGCATACTCACCTTCGATCTGGCGATGGTCGGCCGCTACTGGGCCGCGGCAGTCGAGCAGCAGCGGGCCTCAAAGCGCGCGGCGCGAAGACTTCTCCGCGTGCCGCCGTCGCCCCCCTGAAACCGCGAACCCAAACGGATAAAAGTTTTTTGGTTCTTTTTTCCAAAAAAGAACCGCTTCCTTCCCTCCCACGGAGTCCCCAAATGCTGAGCCCCGAAACCAAGGCCGCCATCGCCGCCTCCCACGCCGAACTCACCGAAATCCGCCGCGACATCCACGCCCACCCCGAGCTCGGCATGGAGGAGACCCGCACCTCCGCCCTGGTCGCCGAGAAGCTGCGCGCCTGGGGTATCGAGACCACCGCCGGCGTCGGCACGTTCGGCGTCGTCGGCACCATCCGCGGCAAGCTGCCGGGCCAGCGCTCCATCGGCCTGCGGGCGGACATGGACGCGCTCGCCATCCCCGAGGCCACCGGCGTCCCCTATGCCTCGCAAAACCCCGGCATCATGCACGCCTGCGGGCATGACGGGCACACCACCATGCTGCTCGGCGCCGCCAAATACCTCGCCGAGCACCGCGATTTCGCCGGCACCGTGAACCTCATCTTCCAACCCGCCGAGGAAGGCCGCGGCGGCGCGCTGGCGATGCTGGAGGACAAGCTGTTCGAGCGTTTCCCCTGCGATGCCATCTACGGCCTGCATACGCGCCCCGGCATGAAGCTCGGCAATTTCGGCATCACCAAGGGCGCCGCAATGGCCGCCGGCGGCACCTGGAAAGCCGTCTTCAAAGGCACCGGCGGCCATGGCGGCGCCACGCCGCATCTCGCCTCCGACGTCACGGTGGCGATGGCGCAGTACATCATGGCCCTGCAAACCGTGGTCGCCCGCTCGGTCTCGCCGCATGAAACCGCGGTGGTCAGCGTCGGCTCGGTGCATGGCGGTTCCGCCCAGTCTTCCAACGTGATGCCGGCCGAAGTCGAGCTCACCGGCACCATGCGCTGCTTCTCCAAGGAGACGCAGGCGATCATCGACACCCGCCTGCGCGACCACGCCGCCGCCATCGCGCAGGCCTATGGCTGCACCGTCGACGTCTCGCTCGACTGGTTCGCCCGCGTGCTGACCAACCACGCCGAGAACACCGATGTCGCCGCCGCGGCGGCCAGCAGCCTCGGCCGCGGCGCGGTCAACGACAAGCTGGAGAAGACCACCGGCGGCGAGGATTTCGCCTTCATGCTCGAGCAGGTCCCCGGCGCCTTCATGTTCCTCGGCAACGATGCCGAGGGCCAGACCGAGATCCACAACGTCCACACCCCCCTCTTCAACTTCAACGACGACGCCATACCCGTCGGCGTCGAATACTGGGTGTCGGTCGTGAAGCAGGAACTCAACCTGGCAGATTGAACCACTCCCCCATTCCCGTCTCCCCCTCCCGCGTTTGCGGGAGGGGGCCGGGGGGAGGGTCGCAGCACTCCGGCCATCATCTTTTTTCTCTCACCATAGATTTTTATCCTTGACCGCCATTGCGCGCTGTCGTAAGAACAAACCATGAACTCAACGCCGCCCCTTCCCGAGCCTACCCAAGCGCCCGCCCCCGCGGCGGCGCTGGTGGAGGCTGTGGAAGCGCTGGCAAAGCTGCTTGCCTGGCTCATCCCTGGGCTCACCGGCCTGGCCGACGCCCTGCGGGCCTTGTTCGCCAACCTCCCCTCCTCCCCCATCCCCACCGCACCCGCCCCCCTTCCGCCGGGGCCGGTGCCGGCCCGCCGCGCCGCACGATCCGCACATCCGCGCCCGAAGCGCGCCCACCGTACCCGTAGCCCGAAATCCGTCCGGCGCCCGATCCGCCGCATCGCTCGCGCCTTCCCGGCGTGGCACAGCGCCCTCGCGCGCCCGGCCCAGCCAATCCCCGCGACTCCCCCCGCCACCACCGCCCGCGCGCCGCCGTACGTGCCGCTTGCGGCGTCCACTCATCAGAGACCCCGCGAATCGCGGGCGCTTTTTCACGACTATTTTGTTACGTTATCGTATTTATAAGCCACATTGCCCGAACCGCCCTTTCCATGGTTCAGTCCGCCCATGGGACGCCGTAAAAAACAGGATGGCGCGGAGGCTTCCGGCGCCGATCGCCTGAGTATCCGCCTCGACCTCGCCTCCGGGGCGCGCATCGGGCCAGGCAAGGTCGCGGTGCTGGAGGAGATCGCCCGCTCCGGCTCCATTTCGGCGGCCGGCCGCGTCCTGCGCATGTCCTACCGCCGCACCTGGGAGCTGGTCGAGGAATTGAACACCTCCATCGGCGTGCCCGTGGTCGCCACCGCCGCCGGCGGCAATGGCGGCGGCGGCGCGGTATTGACCCCGGCCGGCAAGGCCATCATCGAACGCTACCGCGCCATCGAAATGGACACCGCCGAAGCCGCCCGCGCCCATCTCATCGCCCTCAACCGCGCCTGCGCCAAACCATCCAGCTGACCCGCCCCGCAATATCGCGCGGGGACGCCATTCTTTTTCGACCCGGAGATTTTCATGACCACCCATCCCATGCGCGGCCCCAATACATTCAAACTCGGCGTCTTCAGCGCCAACGCCGATGGCGGCCTCACCCTCACCCGCGTCCCCGAGCGCTGGCCCGCGACCTGGTCCGGCATCGTCCAGGCCGCGCAAATGGCCGATCGCGCCGGCATCGAGTTCTTCCTCCCCATCGCCCGCTGGAAGGGGTTTGGCGGCGAGATGAACTCCCGCGAACACAGCTTCGAGACCTTCACCTTCGCCGCCGCCTTGGCCGGCGTCACCGAGCGGATTGCCCTGTTTTCCACCGTCCACGTCCCGATGGTCCACCCCGTCTACGCCGCCAAGGCGCTCGCCACCGTCGACCACGCCTCCGGCGGCCGCGCCGGGCTCAACATCGTCTGCGGCTGGAACCCCGAGGAGTTCGACGCCTTCGGCCTGAAAATCATCGAGGACCGCTACGAGCAGGGCCTCGAATGGTTCGACATCATGTGCCGCATTCACGCCGATACCGGCAATTTCGATTTCAACGGCAAATACTACCAGCTCAAGAACGTCTCCGGCCGCCCCGCCCCGCTGCAACGCCCCCGTCCCGTCACGCTGAACGCCGCCTTCTCCCCCCCCGGGCGAGACTTCGCCGCCCGCGCCGCCGACTACCTGTTCACCACCTTCACCGATATCGACAAGGGCCGCGAACAGATCGCCGACATCTCCCGCCGCGCCGCCGCCACCGGCCGCGATGTCGGCGTCTACACCACCTGCCACGTCGTCTGCCGCCCCACCCAGGCGGAGGCCGATTCCTATTACGAGCACTACGCGGTCACCATGCAGGACAGCGCCAGCGTCGATCACTACATGGGCGCCAAGGAGAAATTCTCCGGCTCCCACGATGCCGAAGCCTACCGCCTGCACCGCAAGCGCTTCGCCGGCGGCGCCGGTACCTATCCGCTGGTCGGCACGCCCCAGCATATCGTCGATGAGATGATCAAGATGTCCGCCGCCGGTTTCGCCGGCACCACCGTCAGCTTCGTCAACTACACCGACGAGCTGCCCTACTTCATCGAGACCGTGCTTCCGCTGCTGCGCGAAGCCGGCCTGCGCGTGCAATAAAAGGACAAGCCATGTTCCCGGCCAAAGACCAGCTCACCATCTGCTTCGCCCACGTCGCCTACCAGATGCAGGAACGCTTCGCCGCGCGTAATACCGGCATCGCCTCCATCCAGGTGCGCAACCGCGCCGAGCTCGACGCCGGGATCGCCGCCGCCGACGTGCTGGTGGTCTCCGGCCTCTGGCGCAATGACCTCGTGCCGCTCGCGCCGAAACTGAAATTCATCCAGTCGATCGGCGCCGGCACCGACCAGTTCGGGCGGGACGTGCTGGGCGGAAACGGCATCCGCCTCGCCAGCGCCTCGGGCGTCAATGCCCGCGCGGTGTCGGAACACGCGATGTCCCTCATCCTCGCCATGGCCCGCCGCCTGCCCGAGGCGCGCGACAACCAGCACAAGAAGATCTGGCGCGGCATGATCGGCGACCTCACCCAGCGCGAGGACGAACTGGGCGGCAAAACGCTGATCGTCGTCGGCGTCGGGCGGATCGGCGGGCGGCTGGCGCAACTTGCCAAGGCCTTCGACATGCATGTCATCGCCTTCCGCGCCAATCCCGCCGCGGGTGCCAATGGCGCCGATGAGGTTTACGGGCTCGACCAGCTCCAGGCCCAGCTCCCCCGCGCCGATTTCGTGGCCCTCACCTGCCCGCTGACGCCCGAGACCACCGGGTTGATCGGCCCCGCCGCCTTCGCTGCCATGAAGCCCTCCGCCTTCCTCATCAACTGCGCCCGCGGCCGCTGCGTGGATGAGGAAGCGCTCGCCATCGCGCTCGCCGACAACAGCATCGCCGGCGCCGGGATCGACGTGATCTACGAGGAGCCGCTCGCGCAGGACAGCCCGCTCTGGAGCCTGCCGAACGCCTTCATCACCCCGCACACCGCCGGCGAAACCCGCCGCTACGAGGACAACGTGCTGGATATCCTGATGGAAAATCTCGCCCGCCTTTGGCGCGGCGAGGCCGAACTCCACAATCAGGTGGTCTGATGCGCGTTCTGGCCCTTCTGCTCCTGCTCGCCGGCTGCGCCGCCGGGACCTGGCAGAAGCCGGACGGCTCCACCGACAACGCCGCCCGCGACGAGGAACGCTGCACCGCCGAGGGCCGCGCCGCCGGCTATGGCGGCGGAGCCGGCATGGTCGCGCAGTTGGAGCTGCAATCCCTGGTCGATCGCTGCATGTTCGCCAAGGGCTATCACAAGGGGCTGTAGGTCAGGCGGCGTCGGCCAGGAGTTGCCGCGTGTAGGGGTGTTGCGGGTTGCTGAAGACCTCGTCGGTCCGCCCGGCCTCCACGATCTCGCCGCGCTGCATCACCATCACCCGCTCACAGAGGTGCCGGACGACGGCGAGGTCGTGCGAGATGAACAGCATGGCGAAGTCATGCTCGGCGCGCAGGCGTTGCAGCAGGATCAGTAGCTGCGCCTGGATCGAGACATCGAGGCCGCTGACGATTTCGTCGGCGACCAGGAGTTTCGGCAGGGTGCACAAGGCCCGCGCGATGTTCACCCGCTGGCGCTGGCCGCCGGAGAGCTGGGATGGGGTGCGGGTGGCGAGTTCGGGAGCGAGCCCCATCTCCGCCAACAACTCGGCCGCCCGGCGCGCGCGGGTGGCGCGATCGACGCCGGCGGCTTCCATCGCCTGGGTGGCGATGGCGGCGACTTGGCGGCGGGGGTTGAGGGCGGATTGCGGGTCCTGAAACACCATGCCGGCGTGGCGCACGCGGTGTAGGCGGGCGGCGGCATCGGGGCGCGAGACGTCCTGCCCGGCGAGGCGGATGGTGCCGGAGGTCGGCCGTTCGAGGCCCATCACCAGGCGGCCGATGGTGGTTTTGCCGGAGCCGGATTC
>CAIWAJ010000024.1:0-5767 GCA_903910565.1 uncultured Rhodospirillales bacterium | reverse complement strand
TCGAACAGCGAGTTGATGAAGGAGCAGGCATTGCCGTCCTTGTCCACCACGGTGAGGTAGATGGTGTCCTTGTGGCGGGCGAGATCGCTCTCGCCGGCCGCCGGCAACTCGGTCATCGCGGCATCCGGCCGGATCAGCCCGGCCATCGCCTTGAGGTAGGCGGGATCGAGCAGCTTGGCCACCGGTACGTCAACGCGGCTGGGGTCGGCGAGGAAGGCGTCACGGTCACGGTAGGCGAGGCGCGCGGCCTCGATGTGGCGGTGCAGCCGCTCAACCGAAAGCGGGCCTTCCTTGGCCGGATCGAAGCTGCCGAGCATGCCGAGGATCATCAGCGTCACGATGCCCTGGCCATTGGGCGGGCACTGCCACACGGTATTGCCGCGGAAGCCGATGGAGATCGGATCGACGAAGCCCGCCACCGTGCGCCCGTTGGCGAAATCCTCTTCGGTGTGCAGCCCGCCCTTCTCGCGCAGCGTCGCGACGATATCGGCCGCCACCTCGCCCTCATAGAAAGCCCGCGCGCCGTGCTTGGCGATCTTGCGCAACGTGGCGCCCAGTTCCGCCTGCACGAACATGTCGCCCACCTTGGGCGCCCCGCCATTGGGCAGGAACTTGTGGGTGCCGTTCTTCTGCAGCTTGGGGACGCTGGCCGCCCAGTCATTCGCCACGCGCGGATGGATCGGGTGGCCGCCCTCGGCGAAGCGGATGGCCGGCTGCAACAGCTCGTCCAGCCCCTTGGTGCCGAAGCGCGCCAGGAGGGTCTCCCAGGCGGAAATCGCGCCCGGGACGGTGACGGCGAGCGCCGAGGTGTTCTCGAGCGCCGTAATCTGCCGCTGCTCGAACCATTCGATATTGGCCGCCGCCGGGGCGCGGCCGGAGCCGTTCAGCGCATAGACCCGCTTTTCGCCGGCCGGCGCGTAGAGGCAGAAGCAGTCACCGCCGATGCCCGTCGAGGCCGGCTCGATCACGCATTGCACCGCCACCGCGGCGATCGCGGCGTCAATCGCGTTGCCCCCGGCGCGCAGCACGTCGAGCGCGGCGAGCGTCGAGCCCGGCATCGAGGTCGCGGCCATGCCGCTGGTGGCGAAGACCGGGCTGCGGCCCGGGAAATGGAAATCGCGCATCGAACCCCTCGGGAATATGACAGGCGCATTGCTCGCATCGGTCGCGCCCATTGGCAACCCGCGCGCCGCGCGCAATAACGCTGGCCACAACAACCCGGATATGACCGTGGCGACCATCGAGGACTTCGACAAACTGGATATCCGCGTCGGCACCATCGTTGACGTGCAGGCGTTCCCGGAAGCGCGCAAGCCGGCCTATAAGCTGTGGATCGACTTCGGCGGCGAGCTCGGCGTGAGATGCTCCTCGGCGCAGATCACCGTGCATTACAAGATGGACCAGCTGCTGGGCCGTCAGGTGATGTGCGTGGTGAATTTCCCGCCCCGCAAGATCGGCCCCTTCAAAAGCGAGGTGCTCACCCTCGGCGTGCCCGATGCCGAAGGCGCGGTGGTGCTGCTGAAGCCGGACCTGAAGGTGCCGGATGGCGGGAGGCTGTTCTGATGGCGCAGAAATACTACGCCGTTACCTGGGACCAGTTGCACCGTGACGCAAGGGCGCTGGCCTGGCGGTTGATCGAGCGCGGCCCCTACAAGGGCGTGGTCGCCATCACCCGCGGCGGCCTGATCCCGGCGGCCATCATCGCGCGCGAAATGGAGGTGCGGCTGGTGGAGACCGTCTCCATCGTCACCTATGGGCGCGAGGACAAGGAATGGACCGAGATTGGCGAGCCGCAGGTGATCAAGGCGCCGGTGGCCGCGGGTGACGGTGAGGGGTTCCTCATTATTGACGACTTGGTCGACACCGGGACCACCGCGAAAGTGGTGCGCGCCCTATTGCCCAAGGCGCATTTCGCCACCGTCTACGCCAAACCCGCCGGCAAGCCGCTGGTCGATACTTTCGTCACCGAGGTGAGCCAGGATACCTGGATCATGTTCCCTTGGGACACCGAGCCGCAGTTCTCGGTGCCACTCGCCAAGCGAGACCGTGGCACTGAGTTCTGAGAGAGGCGACGCTTCAATTCTAAGATATTTTGCGCTAAAATAGAGAATATTTCAGCCGAGAGCGCCTCCCCCCATGTCATCCACCCAATCACGCACCCTCATCGCACTCGGGCTCGTCGTTCTGGCGATCGGCGGCCTGTTCGTCGCCGATCCCACGGGCACCTGGGCCAGGATGACCGCCTATCTGGGCTCGCGCACCGGCGTGCTGCAGGACCATGTCGCCTTCATCACGGGTATAGTGATCGTGCTGGCGATTGAGGTGATGGTGCTGGGTTACGAGAAGAGCAGCGTTCCCCGCCTGCTGCCCCCCTCGCGCTCCGGCTGGATGGATATCCTCATTTTCGTGCTCAATCAGGTTGGCCTGATTGGCGCGCTTGCGTGGATTTTTACCTTTTCGACCGCCTCGGTGGTGCCGGCCTGGTTGCGCGCGCATCTGCCGGCGAACTTGCTGCACCTCGATAGTCCCTGGCTGCAGTACGTCTGGCTTCTCGTCGCGATCGATTTCACGCGCTACTGGATGCACTATGCCGGACATAAGCTTGGCTGGTGGTGGCAGTTGCACGCGTTTCATCACGCGGCAACGGAAATGAACGTGATCACCACCAATCGAGGCCACCCGGCCGAGCTCGGGCTGCAAATCATCATACTGGCCATTCCTACCGCGTTGCTCGGTGGATCGATGGTGGATTTTTTCATTATCAACGTCTTGTTCGCCGTTCATGCCGGCCTTACGCATTCAATGCTGCCATGGGATTTCGGCTGGATCGGCCGCTGGGTGCTGTATTCGCCGATCGGCCACCGCATCCACCACTCCTTCCTGCCCGTGCATATCGACAAGAATTTCGGCTCGATCTTTCCCATCTGGGACCGGATGTTCGGCACCTGGTACGGCGGCACCGTGGTCAACGACGCCATTGGCATCGACAACAACCCCTATAACCAGGAAAATCCGGTGTCGGACCTGGTCGGCTGCGCTCTGCGCTTCTATGGCGCGCTGGTTGCCCCGATCCGCCGCCTGATCGCCTCCTGATCCCCGACGCGGAGCACCAAATGATATCGGCCAACTGGAACTACCCGACCTCCATGCGCGTCGGCGCGGGGCGCATCGCCGAACTCGCGGATGCCTGCAAGGCGGCCGGCATGACCCGCCCGCTGCTGGTGACCGACCCCGGGCTTTCCGGCCTGCCGATGATCGCCCGCGCGCGCGAAATCTGCGCCAAGGCCGGCATCCCCGTGCTGGTGTTCGATCGCGTGCAGCCCAACCCGGTCGATCGCAACGTGGCTGACGGGGTGGATGCGTTCCGCGCCGGCGGGCATGACGGGGTGATCGCCTTCGGTGGCGGCTCGGCGCTTGATTGCGGCAAGGTGATCGCATTCGCCGCCGGCCAGACCCGCCCGCTGTGGGATTTCGAGGACATCGGCGACTGGTGGACCCGCGCGGACGCCTCCGCCATCGCCCCCATCGTCGCCGTGCCCACCACCGCCGGCACCGGCTCTGAGACCGGGCGCGCCGGCGTGATCACCAATAGCGAGACCCACACCAAGAAGGTGATCTTCCACCCCCTGATGATGCCCAAGGTGGTGATCGCCGACCCCGAACTCACCGTCGGCCTGCCGAAATTCGTCACCGCCGGCACCGGGATGGACGCGCTGTCGCATTGCCTGGAAGCCTATTGCGCGCCGGGCTACCACCCGATGGCCGATGGCATCGCGGTGGAAGGCGCGCGGCTGGTGCACGAAAACCTGCGCATCGCGGTACAGGATGGCGGCAACATCGCCGCCCGCACCAACATGATGGCGGCGGCCTCCATGGGCAGCACCGCCTTCCAGAAGGGGCTCGGCGCCATGCACGCCCTCGCCCACCCCATGGGCGCGCTGCTCAACACCCATCATGGCATGACCAACGCGGTGTTCATGCCCTATGTGCTCGCCTTCAACTGCCCCGCCATCGAGGAGCGCATCGCCCGCCTCGCCGCATATTGCGGCATGGCCCCGAGCTTCGATGCCTATCTGGACGCCGTGCTGGCGCTCCGCCGCG
Source organism: uncultured Rhodospirillales bacterium (assembly GCA_903910565.1). GTDB lineage: Bacteria > Pseudomonadota > Alphaproteobacteria > Acetobacterales > Acetobacteraceae > CAIYPH01. The sequence goes on along the minus strand of CAIWAJ010000024.1, from coordinate 1,666 downwards.
ACGTAGGGGTGCCGCACACGCTGAAGGAGTTCGGCGTCGATCTGGCACAGATCGAGCTGATGTCCGACATGGCGATCGTTGATCCCACCGCCGGCGGCAACCCGGTTCCGCTCACTCGCGACATCGCCATGTCGCTCTACCGCAAGGCCTATGAGGGGACGCTCTGATCCCCCTCCCCGCCCCCGGGGATTCCACCTAGACTGCGCCGCAATAACAAATCCCCGGGAGTCCCACGCCATGCGCCTCACCCGCCGCTCCGCGCTCGCCAGCGCCGCCACCCTCTTCGCCCCCGCCATCGCCCACGCGCAATCCGCCATCGTGCTGCGCTGGGGTGACGTGCAGGCCCCCACACACCCCGCCTCCCAGGCGGCCGAGCGGGCGGCCAAGGAAGTGAAGGAAAAGACCGCCGGGCGCGTCGAAATCCAGACCTTCCCCTCCGGCCAGCTCGGCGGCTCGCGGGACATGGTGGAGGCCACCTCCTCCGGCGCTATGGGCCTGGTGACCGAAGGCGGCGCGCTGATCGGCCAGTTCCTCCCGCAGATGTCCATCATCGAGGCGCCCTATATCTGGAAAGACGCCGCCCATATGGGCCGCGCGCTCGCCTCCAGCTTCATCGAGGACCTCAACAAGAGCCTGATCGAAAAGCGCGATCTGCGCATCGTCGCCTCCACCTATTACGGCAAGCGACACCTCACCACCGGCAAGCGGGAGGTCCGCACCGTCGCCGACATGGCGGGCTTCAAACTGCGCGTGCCCGAAGTCGATACCTTCGTCGCGATGACGGAAGCCTGGGGCGCCAAGGCGACGCCGATGAATTTCGGCGAGCTCTATCTCGCCCTCTCCCAGGGCGCGGTGGACGGGCAGGAGAACCCCCTGCCGACCATCCAGGCCGGTAAGCTGTTCGAGGTGCAGAAATACCTCGTCCTCACCGGCCACATCATCACGCCGCGTTTCGTCGTCGCCAACGAGACCACCTGGCGCAAACTCACCGCCGCCGACCGCGAGACGGTGACTGCCGCCATCAAATCCGCCGCCGCCTGGAACGACTCCGAGATCCTCCGCCAGGAGGACAGCCTCGCCGACACCTTCAAAAAGGCGGGGATGACGGTGATCGAGCCGGATGTGGAGAGCTTCCGCAAGCCGGTGCTCGCCAGCCTGCCCAAGAAGTTCGAAGCCAAATGGGGCAAGGGCCTGTGGGACCGCCTGCAGGCAATGTGACCGCACGTTTGGTCGCCCGTTTCGACCGCGCGCTGGCCCTCGCCGCGCTCGTCCTGCTCGCCGTGCTGCTCACGGTGGTCACGCTCGGCGTGATCACCCGCGCGGCGGGGGACCCGCTGGTGTGGACGGACGAGGTCTCGCGCTTCCTGATGATCTGGCTCGCCTGCGCAGGCTGGATGCTGGCCAGTCGCAAGCGCGGCCATATCCGCATCCGCTACTTCGCCGACAAGCTGCCTGCCCTGCCCAAGCGCGGCGTTGAATTCATCCTCCAGGCCGCCGTGCTGCTGTTCGGCCTGCTGGTCGCCCGCCACGGCTGGACCCTGCTGCTCCGCAATCTCGACCTCGAGGCGACTACGATTCCGGTGCCGATGGCGGTGATGTACGTGCCCATCCTCCTGGCCGGCGCACTCACTGCGATCCAGGCGGCGTGCGAGTGCCTAGAATCCCT
>CAIWAJ010000023.1:0-4993 GCA_903910565.1 uncultured Rhodospirillales bacterium | reverse complement strand
TTCGTCGGCGATGTCGCGCAGGAGGGGGGCGGGTTCGGGGGCGCCGAGGGCGGCTGGGAGGGCGCGGACCAGGATGGCGCCGGGGCCGAAGGCCTCGATTTCTAGGCCGAGGCGAGCGAGATCCTCGGCGCGTTCGAGCAGGCGGGCGACGTCGGCCGGGCGGAGGTCGACCACGGCGGGCAGCAGGAGGGGCTGGGCGCGGGCGCCGCCTTCGAGCATCTGGGTGCGCAGGGCTTCCTGGGTGAGGCGCTCATGCGCGGCGTGCTGATCGACCAGGACCAGGCCGCCATCGGCGGCGACGGCGATGATGTAGGTGTCGAGCACCTGAGCGACGGGGGCGCCGAGGGGGAAGGCGGCGCGGTCCGGCGCCTCGGCGGTGAAGGGGCCGTGGAAACGGTCGGGCGGGGGGAGTTGGCGGGCGGATGGGGCGAGGTCCAGCGGGAGGCCGGCCTCGGCCATGCCGGCGGGACGGGGGGCGGCGAACTGCATCGGGGGGCGGTGGCCGCCCGGCGAGGGGCGGGACTGGAAGCGGATGGGCTCGATGGACGCCGTGCCGGTGCCGGCGCCACCGGACAACGCGCGGCCGAGGCCGCCGATCACCAAAGCGCGCACGCCGTCGGCGTCGCGGAAGCGGACCTCGGCCTTGGCGGGGTGGACGTTCACGTCGAGTTCCTCCGGCGGCAGGTCGAGGAACAGGGCGACGACGGCGTGGCGGCCATGGGCGATGACGTCGCGGTAGGCGACGCGGACGGCGACGCGGAGCAGCGGATCGGCGACGGGGCGGCCATTGACGACCAGAGTTTGCGCCGCGGCGGTAGCGCGGGTGATGGCGGGGGCGCAGGCGAAGCCGGTGAGGCGCATGAGGCCGCGGGTGGCATCGACCGGCAGCAGGGCACCGGCGGCCTCGGGGCCGAGCAGGGCGGCGACGCGGGCTTCGAGCGGCTGGGCCGGGAGGTCGAAGGCGGTTCGCCCGTCTGATTCGAAGCGGAAGGCGACGTTCGGGGCGGCCAGCGCCAGGCGGCGGATGGCGATCTCGACCGCGTCGGCCTCGCTGCGGACGGATTTGAGGAATTTGCGGCGCGCGGGGGTGGCGAAGAACAGGTCCCGCACGACGACGCGGGTGCCGCCGGCGCCGGCGGCGGGGGCGGCGGGCGTGATCAGGCCGCCTTCGACGGTGATGGTGGCGGCGTGGTCAGCGCCCGCGGGGCGGCTGGTGATGGCGAGGCGGGCGGCGGCGCCGATGGAGGGCAGGGCCTCGCCGCGGAAGCCGAGAGTGGCGATGCGGACGAGCTGGTCGTCGGCGAGCTTGGAGGTGGCGTGGCGCTGGATGGCGAGCGTGAGCTCCTCGGCGCTCATGCCGAAGCCGTCATCGGCGACCTCGATGCGGTCGACCCCGCCGGCCTCGATGGTTACCGCGATGCGGGTCGCCCCGGCATCGAGCGCGTTTTCAACGAGTTCACGGGCGGCGGCGGCGGGGCGTTCGATGACTTCGCCGGCGGCGATCCGGTTGACGGTCGCCTCGGGGAGGAGCCGGATGCGGCCGGCCGTCGTCACGTCTCGCCCCTGAGCTCCCGGAATCGGGCGATCAGGGCCGTGGTCGAGGGGTCGTGCTTGCCGGCTGGAGTATTGGCGGTGAGGTCTGGCAGGATGCCGCGGGCGAGCACCTTGCCGAGCTCGACGCCCCACTGGTCGAAGCTGTTGATCTGCCAAAGCCAGCCCTGCACGGCGACCTTGTGTTCGTAGAGCGCGATCAGGCGGCCGAGGGTGAAGGCATCGAGCCGGCGGACCAGGATGGTGGTGCTCGGCCGGTCGCCGCTGAAGACGCGGTGCGGGGCGACGGCGGCGATCTCGGCCTCGGAGGCGCCGGCTTCGCGCATCTCGGTCTCGACCAGGTCACGCGATTTGCCGCGCAGCAGGGCGGCGGCCTGGGCGAGGGCGTTGGCAGCGAGGATGCGATGGGCGTCGGGCCGGTCATGGTCGGGTTCGGCGGCCAGGATGAAATCGACGGGGATCACCGACGTCCCCTGGTGCAGCAACTGCATGAAGCTGTGCTGCGCGTTGGTGCCGGGTTCGCCGAAAATCACCGGGCAGGTGCGGCTCGCCACGCGCTTGCCGTCCAGCCCGATCGACTTGCCGTTGCTTTCCATCTCGAGCTGCTGGAGGAAGGCGGGGAAGCGGCGCAGCCGGTCGTCGTAGGCCAGAATGGCCTGGTTGCCATAGCCCATGATGTTGACGTGCCAGATGCCGACGAGGGCCAGCAATACGGGCAGGTTATCGGCGAAATCGGCGTCCCGGAAATGGGCATCCATGTCCCGCCCGCCTTCGAGCATGGCCTGGAACTGTTCCCATCCGGCGGCCAGCGCGATGGACAGGCCGACCGGCGACCACAGCGAGAACCGGCCGCCGACCCAGTCGCGGAACCCGAACACGCGGTCGGCGGCGATGCCGAATTCGGCCACCGCCTTGATGTTGGTGGACAGCGCGACGAAATGGCTCGCCACGGCCGCCTCGCCGAGGTGCTCGGCGACCCAGGCACGGAGGGCGCGGGCGTTGGTCATGGTTTCGTCGGTGGTGAAGGTCTTCGAGGCGATGAGGATGAGCGTACGCTCGGGGTCGAGCTCGCGCATCAGCGCCGCCGCGCCGGTACCATCCACGTTGGACAGGAAGCGGGCATGCATCACGCCGCCATGCGCCATTGTCAGCGCCTCGGTGGCCATCAGGGGGCCGAGGTCTGAACCGCCGATCCCGACGTTGATCACCGTGTCGAACGGTTCACCGGTGGCGCCGCGGATGGCGCCGTCATGCACCGCGGCCACGAAATCCCGCATGCGATCGCGCTCGTGGGCGGCGAGGGCGCTGGCGTCATCGGTGCCGGCCGGGGTGGTGGCGCGCAATCCGTCCGCGGCGCGGGACCGCAGCGCCATGTGCATGGCGGCGCGGTGCTCGGTGACGTTGACCATCGCGCCGGCAAACAGACGCTGCCGGAACCCATCGAGGCCCCCGGTATGTGCGAGGTCGAGCAAGGTGACCAGGGTTTCGCCGTCGATTGCGGTCTTGGAAAAATCCAGCGTGAGGTCGCCATGCATGACGCTGAAGCGGCGGTTGCGCTCGGGATCGGCATCGAAGCGGGCGCGGATGGATCGCCTGGCCGGCCGTGCGGCCAAAGTGGCTAGGCGCTGCCATGCAGCGGCGAAGGCCGATTCACTGTTCATAGACAAAGATTAGCGCAGGTTACCCATGAGTATATACACAAAAACGCTACACCGTGGCGGCGTCAGAACCCGAAGATGCTTTTGCGCTTGGGCATGATGATCCGGGTTTCGCCGTCCTGAGCGGTTTTGCCGAGGGCGGCGTTTTCGCGCAGGCGCTGGGCCTCGGCGTTGGGATCGATGATTACACCTGGCTCGCGCGGCAGCAGCCAGAATTGCACCTTGTCCACCCAGCCCGCCGGCGGGTCGTCGATGCCGGCCTGGGTGTTGATCTGGGTTCGGATATTGGCCGGAGCGGGCGGCCCGGCGGATTGCAGCAGCGCCATCTGCCCGGGGCTGATTGGCCCGGACGCGCTGGCCGGCTGCTGCGTCAAGGTCGCCTCCACCGCGGCGCGCGGTGCGACCTCCTGCGGGCGGGGTGTGCCGGGCTGCGGCCGCACCAGCATGTAGCTCGGCGGCAAGGCGAGCGGCGCCCGCGGTGTCACCAGGAATTCGTCGGGCGTGTCGCGCACGAAGCCGAAGGAGCGGGACAGATCGCTGCCGCAGCCGGCGAGGCCAAGCAGGGTGCAGAGCAGGAGCGGCGTGACGATGGGGCGCATGATCGCTTCCTTACTTGTCCGCGGGCGCGCCGGCAAGGCGCTTATCCGACGCCCCGCCATTGCGGTGCCCACGCTCGGGATGACGCATTCCGTCGATCACCAGGGCGGCAACGCCGCAGACGATCGCGGCATCGGCGACGTTGAAGACATACCATGACCAGCCCCAGGCATAGGCATGGATGAAATCGACCACCGCGCCGAAGCGCAGCCGATCGATCACGTTGCCGATCGCCCCCCCGGCCACCGCGCCGAGCGCGAGAATCACGCCGATGCGCTCCGCCCGCCACATCCACACCCCCAGCGCTGCCACCACGCCAAGGGCGACGACCGCCAGCATCGCCCCGCCCCAGGCCGAGTCGCTGCTGAGCAGGCCGAAGGTGATGCCATGGTTCCATACCATGGTGAGGCTGAGGCCGGGAAACAGCGGCACCGAGCCTAGATCGGGCAGGCGCAGCCCGTTCAGCACCCAGTCCTTGCTCGCCTGGTCCGCCACCAGGGTGACGGCCAGGGCCGCGATGCCGATCGCGAAGCGCCCGGCGCGGCTCACGCCGCCTCCACCGCATCGGTGCAGCGCAGGCACAGCGTGGGGTGGGCATGAACGCTGCCGACCTCGGGCAGGATTTTCCAGCAGCGGGCGCATTTCTCGCCCGGCGCGAGACCGGTCTCCACCGTGGGCTCGGCGGCACGCGTCAGCTTGGCCTCCGAGACGATCAGCACCTCGGCCCATTCGGCGGCCGCGAGCAGCCCCTCATCGGCTTCGGGCAGGCCGAGCGCGACACTGGCCTGCAGCGAGGCGCCGATCTTGCCGTCACGGCGCATCGCTTCCAGCGCCGCGGTGGCGGCGGAGCGGCGGGCGCGGATGGTGGCCCAGCGCTCGGCCAGCGCATCGTCGCGCCAGCGTGCCGGCACCTCCACGAAGTCCTGCAGATGCACGCTGGTTTCCTCGCCGAAGCGCGACGTCCAGGCCTCCTCGGCGGTGAACACCAGCACCGGGGCGAGCCAGGTGCAGAGGCAGCGGTGCAGATGGTCGAGCACGGTGCGGGCGGCGCGGCGGCGGATGCTGTCGGGCCGGTCGCAGTAGAGCGCGTCCTTGCGGATGTCGAAGTAGAAGGCCGAGAGGTCAGTGGTGCAGAAGGCGTGGATGGCGGGGTAGAGGCCGGCCCAGTCATGGCTGTCGACCGCGCC
>CAIWAJ010000022.1:0-3996 GCA_903910565.1 uncultured Rhodospirillales bacterium | reverse complement strand
GGCCGCTCCCGCCCCGGCGGCCCCCACCGAGGCGCAGTTGCAGCGCTGGTACGACAACCATCTGCCGCAATACTCCACTCCCGAGCGCCGGCGCGTAAAGATTGTCGTTTTGTCGCCCGACATCATCGGGCGGGATGTTCAGGTCGCCGAGGACGAGATCGCCCAAGCCTACGCCGCCCGTGCCGCCGAATTCCGCCAGGCCCAGCGCCGCTCGCTGCAGGTGCTGCTCGCGCCGGACGAAGCGGAGGCCAAGCGCCTCCAGGCCGCCTGGGCCGGTGGCGCCGATTGGGCGGCGATGCAGAAGGAGAACGCCTCCGCCGTTGAGATCGCCATGGCGACCCCCGGGGAAATCCCGGCCCCCGAACTCGCCACCGCCGCCTTCGCCGCGGCGCCCGATGCCGTGGCGCCGCCGGTGAAAAGCGCGCTGGGCTGGCACGTCTTCAAGGTGACGGCGGTGCGCCCGGGCGTCGCCAAAAGCCTCGATGACGTCCGCTCCGACCTACGCGCGCTCATCGTCGCCGACAAAGCCGCCGATCTCGTCTTCGAGCGTTCCGCCAAAATCGAGGACCTGCTGGCCGGCGGCACGCCGCTCGACGAGTTGCCGGCCGATTTCGGCCTCGCCGCCGCGATGGGCAGCATGGATGCGATGGGCAACGCGCTCGATGGCACACCGGCGCCGATCCCCGGCAGTCCTGAACTGCGCCAGGCCATCATCGGGGCGATTTTCGCCATGAAGCCGGGCCTGCCGCCGCATCTCGCGGAGGGGCCCCGCCCGCAAGGCAGCAGCCCCGCCTATTTCGCCGTTTCGCTCGACGAGATCACCCCCCCGGTCGCCCGCCCCTTCGCCGAGGTGGCCGAAGCCGTGCAGGCCGATTGGACACAGGATGCGGTCCATCGCGCCCAGGAGACGGTGGCCGCCGGCATCCTCGCCGCGCTGAAATCCGGCCAGTCGCTCGATATCGCCGCCGCCGGGCTCACGCCCAAGCTGCTGCCCCCCGCCGGCCGCTCGACCGGCGCCGAGACGGTACCGCCGCAATTGATCGGGCCGCTCTTCCAACTCAAGCAGGGCGAGGCGACGATGGTGGAAACCACCGAGGGCTTCGTCGTCGCGGTGCTGCGCGAAATCCAGGCGCCCGACGCCGCCGTCGATACGACCGGCTACGGCCAGACCCGCGACCAGCTCGGCGACTCGCTCTCCAACGACATTCAGGCCCTGCTGACGGTGGCGATCCGCAATCGCGCTGCCCCCAAGATCAACACCCCCGTGTTCAACAGCATCTCCCAGACCGATTGAGCTGCTGCGATGAACGCGCAATCCGCCAACTTCGCCGATTTCCGCGCCGATTATGAGGCCGGGCGGGCCCGCCTGCTGTGGCATCGCGACGTGGCGGACCTCGAAACCCCGGTCGCCGCCTTCCTCAAGCTCGCGCACGGCAAGCCCAACACCTTCCTCCTCGAATCCGTCGAGGGCGGCGCCTCGCGCGGCCGCTACTCCATCATCGGGCTGGAGCCGGACCTGATCTGGCGCTGCAAGGACGGCCAGGGCGCGCTGAACCGCAACGCCCAGGCCGCCCCCTTCGCCTTCGTGCCCGATGCCCGCCCGCCGCTGGAAAGCCTGCGCGCCCTGGTGGCGGAGTGCCGGCTCGACGTACCGGAGGGCCTGCCGCCGATGTGCGGCGGGCTGGTCGGCTATCTCGGCTATGACATGGTGCGCCTGATGGAGCGCTTGCCGGATGCCAATCCCGATGTGATCGGCGTGCCGGAAGCCGTGATCGGCCGGCCGACCTTGTGGGCGATCTTCGATAACGTGACGGACCTGCTGACCCTGGCCGCCCCGGTCTACCCGCGCGATGGGGTCAGCGCCGCCGCCGCCTGGGAACTCGCCCAGGCCCGGCTTGAGGCCGCCGAAGCGGCGCTCACCCGCCCGGTGCCGCTGGCGCCGCCGCCGGTCGCGCTGCCTCCGCTGGAGGAGCCGCAATCCAACTTCACCGCCGAGGGCTACATGGCGGCGGTGAACAAGGCGAAGGACTACATCGCCGCCGGCGATGCCTTCCAGATCGTGCTCTCGCAGCGCTTCGCCGTGCCCTTCTCCCTGCCGCCGCTCTCGCTCTACCGGGCACTGCGCCGCATCTCCCCCGCCCCCTTCATGTTCTTCCTCGATTTCGGCGGCTTCTCGGTGATCGGCTCCAGCCCGGAAATCCTCGTCCGCCTGCGCGACGACACCGTGACCATCCGCCCCCTCGCCGGCACCCGCCGCCGCGGCGCCACCCATGAGGAGGACCAGGCGCTGGAGGCAGAGCTGCTCTCCGACCCCAAGGAGCGCGCCGAGCACCTCATGCTGCTCGATCTCGGACGCAACGATGTCGGCCGCGTCGCCGAAATCGGCACCGTGCGGGTGACGGAGAGCTTCGCCATCGAGCGCTTCAGCCACGTGATGCACATCATGTCGGACGTGCAGGGCAAGATCCGCCCTGGGCTCGACGCGCTTGACGCGCTCACCGCCGGCTTCCCCGCCGGCACCCTCTCCGGCGCGCCCAAGGTGCGGGCGATGGAGATCATCGACGAGCTGGAACCCTCGCGCCGCGCCATCTACGGCGGCTGCGTCGGCTATTTCGCCGCCGATGGCACGATGGATAGCTGCATCACGCTGCGCACCGCGGTGGTGAAGGACGGCATGATGTACGTCCAGGCCGGTGCCGGCGTGGTCGCCGACTCCGATCCCGCCGCCGAGCATGAGGAATGCCGCGCCAAGGCACGCGCCCTGATGCGCGCCGCCGAGGAGGCGGTGCGCTTCGCCGCCGGCAAGCCCGTCTCAAGCTCCCACTCCGGACGCCGGACTCTATAGGCACCGTACAAGCGCCAACGTCGCCGCCCAGGCACAGGCCCGGCAGCGCATCACGCGACGGCGATGCCGATTCTACATCGCTGCTCCTCCGCCCGGCACAGCGCAGCCTCCGCCGCACCGCTGAGCCGGCGGCAGGGCGTCGGGTAAATCCACCGCCGCGCCAGCGCCCGCCGCCCGGCATCATTGCGCACGCGCGCGACCTCGGCCGCCTTGCCGCGGAACGCCGGATCGTCCAGCAGTTCAGGCTCGGCCAGCAGGGCCCGCCACCGCGCCAGGCGCCGCAGCTCGCCCAGCATCCGCGCCCGCCGGCGATGCCCCGCCGGCAGCGCCGCCAGCCGTGCGCGCAGTTCCACTGCCCGCGCGCCCAGCACGGCGACAAGCGCCGGCAACAGGTGCCGCAGCATGCAGAGCAGCAGGTGGTGGAGGGACGGGCGGGACAGCATGGGGGCCTTTCACGGAAATTGAAGTTGCCTATTTGTTCCCACATCTGTCACCGGCATGCAAGAGATATTTTCTTATATCGTGAGTTTTTTTGCCCCCCATGAGGCGACGGCCCTACAGCGTGATCCAGAACACCAAATCGGTATCGCCGGGAAAGGCCGGATGATCGAAGCTGCGTTCCAACACGCCGCCCGCCCGCTCGATCACTCGGCGGGAGATCGCGTTGCTCGCCGCACAGGTCAGCATCACCCGCCCCATACCAAGCCCGCGCGCCTCCGCCAGCATCAGCGCCAGCGCCGCCCCGGCATAGCCACGGCCGCGCTTCCACGGCACCACCGCGTAGCCGATATGGCCGAGCACATGCGCCGGCAGCTCATCCGTGCCGGGCTGGTGGCGAAAGCCGATGGAGCCGCAAAACTCCCCATCGCTGATCCAGTGCCGGAATCCCGGCAGCCGCGGCACCTGCCGCCCGTCCCACAGGGTGATGGTCGGCGGAGGGTTGAGCTGGCTGTCGAGAAACCCCTCCGGGTCCTCCCGCAGAGCCGCCAACTGCTCGGCGCTCACATCGCGCGTATTATCCGGCGACCAGCCCTGGGACAGGGCCGCCGCATAGCCGGGGAGCAGCTCCATGCAGGGCGGTACGAGCGTGATCATATCAGGAGTTTGGCGCAGACCGTGCGGCGCTGCTAGCCTCCGCCAAACGGAGGACG
>CAIWAJ010000021.1:0-5598 GCA_903910565.1 uncultured Rhodospirillales bacterium | reverse complement strand
GATGACCTTGGACTTGCCGAGCGTGCCGACCTGGATCTGGCAGGAGCGCATCACCGCGCCATCGACATGCACCGAACAGGCGCCGCACTGCGCCACGCCGCAGCCATACTTGGTGCCGGTCAGTCCGAGCCACTCGCGCAGCACCCACAGCAAAGGGGTCTCCGGATCGGCGTCCACCTGGTGTGAACGGCCATTGATATTCAGCGTGATCATTGAATTTGAGTTCCCCTGGGTCGCGCAGGCGTCATTGGCCTGGAGATTTGCACACAACGATGATGCACAACCCCGGGCGCGGCAAGATTTTCCACCGTCCGGCCGGCCAAACATCCATGCGGCCCACGCGGGCGAGCAATCGGGTGAAGGCCGAGAATAAACCGCCGCGCTCGCGCGTCAGCCCGTCTTCCAGACCAAGCTTACCGCTCCCGCCGCAGCGCGGCCACCTCGATCGCCAGCCGGTTGATGTCCTGACGCATCACCGTCAGTTCCTGCCGCAGCTCAAGCGAGAAATAGGCGCGCAACCGCCGCGCAATGCGCACCGCCAGGCCACCAGGGCGCGGCGGCACGGGAATGCGCAGCCGCAACGCCTCGATTTCCGCCCGCAGCTTGGCCACCTCAGCCTCGGCCGCCCCATTCCCGCTACCAACCATCGTAAAGGCATCAAACACGTTGGGCGGGGTGCCGAAATGCCGCGACAACCCGTCCCACCGCTCTTCGGCCACATAAAACCGGTTCAACCCGTCGAACCACGCCTCCCGATACCCCGCCTCCCGCAGCAGCGGGCCGCAATCGGCCGCGGGGTCCGCCTTGCCCTGCAGAATCGTGACCTCGATCACGATCACCCACGGCCGGAAGGTCTTGAAATCGCCCCCGCCAAGCACCGCCTTCTCCGCCCCCTCGACGTCGATCTTGAGGAAATGGATCGGCTCACGGACATGCTCGCGGCAAATCGCCGACAGCGTCGAGACGGTGACGCTGCGCTCGGTGATCCCCCGCCCATCCGCCCGATGCCGGGCCGCCACCGCGGCATCCAGCGTCGACAGCCCGGCATCGGAGCAGTCATAGAACGTCATCGTGCCCGGCCGCTCGGCCAAGGCGATGTTGAGGTTGATGTCGCTCGGCCGATCCGCCTCCAGCATGGCGAATTCCGGCGCCCGCGGTTCCACGTTGATGCCCCGCCACCCCCGCTCATAGAACGCACGCGTCACCGAATGGAACCGTGGCTCGGCGGCCCCGACATCGATCCAGAACCCCGGCCCCTCCGCGCCCAAGGCGCGCCACAGCATCACATCCTCGAAATTCTGCGCGTAGGACGTAATGCCCATGCAACCAACCCCTCCAAACCCCGTTCCCGGCAGCCCCCGATGGACGCGCCGATCCGCCTCGTCTACACCCAAGGGCCACTGATTGTAATTCCCTGGAGCCCCCAGACCCTCATGCGCAAAGCCCTCATCACCGGCATCACCGGGCAAGACGGCGCCTATCTCGCCCAATTGCTGCTGCGCGAGGGCTATGAGGTCTACGGCCTGCTCCGCCGCTCCGCCTCCGCCGAGGTCATCGGCGAGCGCCTGCGCTGGATCGGCGTGATCGACGACATCAGGCTGATCGACGGCGACCTGTCCGATCTCTCCTCGGTCCTACGCATCGTGGCCGAGGTGAAGCCCGACGAGGTCTACAATCTCGCCGCCCAAAGCTTTGTGCACGCCAGTTGGCAGCAGCCGCTGCTCACCGGCAACATCACCGGCATCGGCGCGGTCAACGTGCTGGAAGCCGTCCGCCTCGCCCATCCCGCCGCCCGCTTCTACCAGGCCTCCTCCTCCGAGATGTTCGGCAAGATCCAGGCGCAGCTGCAGAACGAGACCACCCCCTTCTACCCCCGCAGCCCCTACGCCGCCGCCAAGCTCTACGCCCATTGGATGACCGTGAACTACCGCGAGAGCTTCGGCCTGCACTGCTCCTCCGGCATCCTCTTCAACCACGAAAGCCCGCTCCGCGGCATCGAGTTCGTCACCCGCAAAGTCACCGACGGGGTGGCCCGCATCAAGCTCGGCCTCGCCAATGAGCTCAAGCTCGGCAATCTCGACGCCACGCGCGACTGGGGCCATGCGCGGGATTACGTGCGCGCGATGTGGCTGATGCTGCAACAGGACACGCCCGACGACTACGTGGTCGCCACCGGCCGCACCACCTCCATCCGTGACCTCTGCGCCATGGCCTTCGGCTATGCCGGGCTCGACTGGCAGGACTTCGTGCGCACCAGCGCGGACCTGCTGCGCCCCGCCGAGGTCGACGTGCTGCACGGCGATGCCACCAAGGCCCGCGTTACCCTCGGCTGGGCGCCAACCTGCACGCTGGAGGACATGGTGGCCGAGATGGTCGAAGCCGACCTCGCCCGCCATCGCTCCCGTCTCGCCACCCGCCCGCCCACGGAAGCCTCCCTCGCCGGGCGCTGAAGTGGCACTTCAGCGCATCCTGCTGACCGGCGCCTCCGGCTTCGTCGCCGGCCACCTGATCCCCCGCCTCCGCGCCGACTTCCCGGCGGCGGAGCTGATCCTGTGCGGCGAAGCCCATATCCCGCTCGACATCACCGACACCGCCGCCGTGCGCAACCTGCTGCGCGAAACCCGGCCCGACGCCTGCATCCACCTCGCCGCCATCTCGGCGATAAGCGACGCCCGCGGCAATCCAACGCGGGCCTGGCAGGTCAACGTCCTCGGCACCCTCGCCCTCGCCGAGGCAATCCGCGAGCATGCACCCGCCTGCACGCTGCTCTTCGCCTCCTCCGCCGACATCTACGGCCGCTCCTTCACCGCCGGCCGGCCGCTCGACGAAACCGCCGCCGCGGCGCCCCTGAACACCTACGCCGCCACCAAAGCCGCCGCCGACCTCGCCCTCGGCGCCATGGCCGCCGACGGGCTGCGCGTCATCCGCCTGCGCCCCTTCAACCACACCGGTGCCGGACAAACCGCCGCCTTCGTCATCCCGGCCTTCGCCGCCCAGGTCGCCGCCATCGCCGCCGGCCGGCAGGAACCAGTGCTCAAGGTCGGCAATCTCGACGCCTGCCGCGATTTTCTCGACGTGCGGGACGTCTGCGCCGCCTACGCCGCCTGCCTCGCTTGCGCCGCCACCATCGCGCCCGGCACCATCCTCAACATCGCCTCCGGCACCCCTCGCCGCATCGGTGACGTGCTGGCGGACCTGCTGGCCATCGCCGGCGTCAGCGCGGAGATCGTGATCGACCCCGACCGGCTCCGCCCCTCCGACATCCCCCTCGCCGCCGGCAACGCCGCCGCGGCCCGCACCGCCCTCGGCTGGGCACCCACCATCCCCTGGCAGACCACGCTGGCCGACGTGCTGGCCGATTGGCGCTCGCGCTAGCGCCTGGCGCGATTCATAGTCTGGCGCGGCAGGAAGGGTGTTCTTTTTGTGAACAAAAAGAACCAAAAAAACTTTCTGTTCCATTCATGCCGTTGGCGTACTCCCCGCGGATAGGTGGGAGCGGTACGCGCCAAAGGGATAAAAGTTTTTTGCTTCTTTTTTTCAAAAAAGAAGCGCTTCCTTCACTTCGCTCCTGCTTTTCGGATGCTCACGGTATGGAGTATTGGTTCTTTTTGTTCACAAAAAGAACACCTTGCCTCCCCCCCCTCAGCTACCGCATCACCGCCGCGACCATATGCAGCCACGTCTCGGCGGGCATCCGCAGCCCATGAAACCCGGCGATTGCCGCAGCACCCAGCCCGATCAGCGGCAAAGCCCGGAAGTCCTCCGGCTTGCGCCCCATCGCCGGCCGCAGCGCGAAGCTCCCCACCAGCCCGATCGCCGCGCCGGCCAGCACGTCGGCGCCGGTATGCTCGATGAGCCCGAGCCGCGTCGCGCCGATCGCCGCGCACACCAGGGCGGCCAGCGGCATGGCGAGCACCCGGCTCCAACGGCGCGGCAACAGGATCATCGCCAGCCCGCCATAAATCAACGGCGCCGAGGCGGTATGCCCGCTCGGGCTCAACAGTGACGGGATCGCAGCCGGCGGCCCCCAGGCGAACACCGCGACCTTGCCCAGCCCAACCAGGCCGAATGTCGCGGCGATCACCAGCAGCCAGGCCACCGCGCCGCGCCGCCAGCCGCCGAACCACAGCCCCAGGGCGGTGGTCACCACCAGCGGCAGAATCACAGCCTGGTCCGCGAAATCGGTCAGAAATCTCATGCGCCCGCATACACCGTAGCGGCCCGCCAGGGCCAGCAGCGGCGCCAATTTGCCGAACCGGCGGCGGCCCCGATACCATCGCGCTTTATCCGGCGGGAAGGAAACGGCAATGGGCACACGGCTGGCGGGCAAAGTGGCAATCGTGACGGGCGCGGCGGCGCGGGGCGAGGGCGTCGGCAACGGCTCCGCCTCGGCCATGCTGTTCGCCCGCGAAGGCGCTGCCGTGGTGGTGGTCAACCGCAAGATCGACCGCGCCGAGGCGCTCGCCGAAACCATCCGCGCCGAGGGCGGCAAGGCGCTGGCCTTCGCCGCCGACGTCACGAAGCAGGAGGCGACCGAGGCGATGGCGGACTGCGCCATGCGGCATTTCGGCCGCATCGATATCCTGCACAACAATGTCGGCGTCGGCGCCGCGGGCAATGCCGAGACCATCAGCCTCGACTCCTGGAACCGGCTCTACGGCACCAACGTCACCTCCGCCCTCCTCGCCTGCAAATCCTGCATCCCCCACATGAAAGCCGGCGGCGGCGGCTCCATCCTCAACGTCTCCTCGGTCGCCGGCATGCACGGCATGCCCGGCATGATGGCCTACACCACCACCAAAGCCGCCCTCCAAGGCCTCACCCTCGCCATCGCCGCCGACTACGCCACCGCCGGCATCCGCTGCAACGCGCTGATCGTCGGCACCGTCAACACCCCCCTGGTCGCCAATCTCGGCCCCGAAGCGATGGAACGCCGCCGCCTCGCCGTCCCCTTGCAAACCGAAGGCACCGGCTGGGACGTCGCCCACGCCGCCGTCTTCCTCGCCAGCGACGAATCCCGCTGGATCACCGGCACCCTCCTCCCCATCGACGGCGGCTTCCTCGCCCTGCGCAATCGGCCAACTTGAGGCGCGTTGCTCGGTTAGGTTGAGGAAGTTCTCCTTTTTTGAAAAAAAGGAGCAAAAAACTTTTATCCCCTGGCCGTGTACCGCTCCCAACCATCCCGCCTGCGTACGCCAACGGCATGGATGGACCAGAGAGTTTTTTTGGTTCTTTTTGTTCACAAAAGGAACACCCTCCCCTAGGATCAACCGCGTCAAGTGTGATATTTTTACCATAATCCGGGTAATTTTCACCTCATCATAGAAAAATATCCTTGCCTTAGGCGGCGCGATCGACTAACATCTCCGTCATGGCAACTGCGCCCACATCCCCTGAGCCCACCCAAGGCGAGCCGCATCCCGCGGTCCGTCTGGCGGAGCTTGTCTGCGCGCTGATCGCCGCCATCGCCGGCCCGTCCTGGTTCTGGCGCTTCCTCCCCGGCGGGCGCGCCTTCTGGGCGCAGATGCACCGCATGGGCCAGGATTTCGCCGCCCTCATGCAACGCCTCGCCGCCACCCCGCCGCCCGCTTTCCCCCT
>CAIWAJ010000020.1:0-6927 GCA_903910565.1 uncultured Rhodospirillales bacterium | reverse complement strand
TCTCCCCGATAAAGCGCCCGCCTATCCAGGCGGCGAGCGGTGATTGCGAAACGGTCGAACGAACCAGCGACCAGACGATTGCCAGAACGCTTGACGTCGTTGCGTAACCCCGGGGGGCAGAGGCACGTGCGTTGCTGCGTGTGGGGCGACATAGGACCCCCACCCCCCCCTGGCAAGCGGTTTTTTGCCTTTGGCGTGAAATCTGGTCTGCTGGTGCCGCATGACGGAGATGTTTGGCCGATGAAGGGGTTGCGAGCGGCAATCGTCTGGCTTTGGGGCCACGGGCAGGCATTGGCCGGGCGGGCGGTGGCACACCGAATCGGGCTGGCCGCCGCGGGCTGCGCCTTCTACGGGACGTTGGCGCTGGTGCCGGCGGTGAGCATGGTGATTTCGCTGTTTGGCCTGCTGCTCGACCCGCATCGCATCGAGCCGTACCTCGATTTGGTGGCGCCGTTCCTGCCGGATGATGCGTTCAGCCTGATCCGCCGCCTGGTGCTGGGCCTGACGGCCAAGCCGCGGGCCGAGCTGGGGGCGGCGTTGCTGGTGGGGGCGCTGGTGACGCTGTGGAGCAGCTCGGCCGGCACCAGCGCCGTGCTTGAAGCGCTCAACCTCGCCTATGACGAGACCGACCGGCGCCATTGGTGGCGCTTCCAGCTGCTCGCGCTGGCGATCACCGCGGTGGCGATTTTCAGTGCGTTGCTGACGCTTTTGCTGCTGATCGCCATGCCGGTGCTGATGGGCTTCCTGGGCGTGGGGCAGGAGGCGGCTTTTCTGCTGCGGCTTTCATCGCTGGGGGCAATGATGTTCTACGTCGCCTCGATGCTGGCCAGCCTCTACCGGTTCGGGCCGGACCATCTTGTGCCGCGCGGCCGGCGGATCTGGCCCGGAGTTTGCGCCGCCACTCTGCTGTGGCTGGTGGCCTCGGGCGGCTTCACGATCTATGCCGAGCGGCTGGCGCATTTCGACGTGACGTATGGGCCGCTGGGGGCGATTGCCACGGTGATGCTGTGGCTTTGGGTGTCGTCCTATGCGGTGTTGCTGGGGGCGGAGCTGAATGCGGTGCTGGAGAAGGAAGCGGTTCTTTTTTGAAACAAGAACCGCTTGCTTCCTTACGCCGCCAGCCGCTTGGTGCCGGCGAGCAGCCCGCCGAGATACTCCGCCAGCGCCCCCATCCCCGAGCGGTTGGTGCCGGCGATGCCGGCGCGGGCCTCGGCTTCGGGGTTGTAGTTGGTGTTGGTGTTGACGTCGTAGACCAGCGGCGCGCCGTCGGGGCCGGTGATGAACTCGATGCCGGCGACATCGACGCCGGCCTGGTCGAGGAAGCGTTCGAGGCGGCCGCGCAGCGTGGGGTCGATGCCCTCGATGACGGTGAATTTGTGTTCGGGCCGGCCGGGGATTTCGCCGACCGGGCAGGCGGCCTCGCCGATGGCGCAGACATCCGCGGGGCAGAGCTCGAAACCTTCGCTGGTGTCGACCTCGACGGCGTAGGTGAAGCGGCGGCCGGTGAATTCGGCGCGGGTGATCACCGGGCGGGGGGCCTGGATGTAGTGCTGGAGCAGCTGGATGCCGTCGACCGGCTCGACATAGGCGTCACCCTCGACGTGGCCGCGCAGGCCCTCGATGGTGTGGAAGAGCTGCACGCCGAGGCCCTTGCCGCCGCGGTTGGGTTTGAGGATGACAGGCTGGCCGGGGAAGTAGCGCTCGGCGGCGGCGACGATCTCCGCGCGGCCGGAGAGCATCACGGTGCGCGGGGTGCGCAGCCCGGCGGCTTCGAGGGCGGCGTATTGGCGGATCTTGCTGATTTCGAGATCGAGCGCGCGGGGCCCGTTGACCACCGTGCGGCCCCAGCGGGTGAGCCAGGCGAGGACGCTGGCGGTGAACTCGGCGGAGAAGCGGTGGTCGCGGGTGTGCGAACTCGCGCTCATGCGATTGTAGAAGATGCCCTCGGGCGGCGGGGCGGCGAAATCGAAGGCGCCGGTGTGGAGGAACATCTCCTGCCACGGCAGGCCGCGAAGTTCGAGCGCGGCGGCGAGCGGGGGGAGCCAGGCGGGGTTCTCGTGGATGACGTGGATGCGGCTCATGACGGGTCCCCCATGGATCAACCGTTTGGGGCGCTTCCCAACGTCGTTGATCTGGACTGGAAGATGCGGATCGCGTGCTTGTCGGTAAAGGGATGGAATTGCCGAAGATTCTGGCGTCCGTGGAAGTTCATGCTGTGGGGAGGCGGCCGGGGAGAGGATTTGTCTTTTGCAGGAAGGAAGCGCTGCTTTTTTGAAAAAAGAAGCAAAAACTTTCTATCCATTTGGTTCTGAGTTTGCCCGGGAGACTCCGCGGCAAGCGGATAAAAGTTTTTTGGTTCTTTTTTTCAAAAAAGAACCGCTTGCCTGCTTTCAATCTCCCCCAGCAGCGCTGGCATTATGGCAGCATCCCTGTAGCATCGCCGGCAACATGCGGGGACAGTGAAGACCATGGAATACACCACGCTCGGGCGGACCGGGCTCAAGGTTAGCGTCGCGGGGCTGGGCTGCGGCGGGTTCAGCCGGCTTGGCCTGTCGAACGGCGGCAGCGCGGCCGATGCGGTGCGGCTGGTGCGCTTGGCGATCGATAGCGGCATTACGCTGATCGACACCGCGGCGCAGTACGGCACGGAGCCGATGGTGGGCGAGGCGATCCGCGATGTGCAGCGGGAGTCGGTGGTGGTGACGACGAAGTGCCTGCTGGCCGACAAGGGGGTGCCGATCACCGCCGAGGGCCTGGCGGCCAGCCTCGATGCCTCGCTGCGGGCGCTGAGGACGGAGTATGTCGATGTCTTCCAACTGCATGGCGTGTCGCCGGCGCAGTATGAATTCGCGATGGCGGAGCTGATGCCGACGCTGGAGCGGGCGAAGGCGGCGGGGAAGTTCCGGTTTCTCGGCATCACCGAATCGGCCAGCCGCGACCCGGAGCACGAAATGCTGCTGCGTGCGGTGGAGGATGGGGTGTGGGATGTGGGGATGGTGGCGTTCAACATGCTCCACCGCACCGCCAGTGACGTATTGTTTCCGCGGGCGATCGCGGGGGGAATGGGGACGCTGGTGATGCATGCGGTGCGCAGTATTTTCGCGCGGCCGGATTTTCTCGCCGCCTCCATCCGGGCGCTGGCGGAGTCGGGCGTGGTGCCGGCGGCGTTGCTGGATGCCGAGCGGCCGCTCGATTTCCTGGTGCATGACGGCGGGGCGGAGAGCGTGACGGATGCGGCCTATCGGTTCGCGCGGCATGCGGCGGGGGTGAGCGTGGTGCTGTTCGGCACCGGGAGCGCGGCGCATTTGCGCGCCAACGTCGCCTCGATCTGCCGGCCGCCCTTGCCGGCGGCGGATATTGCCCGATTGCTGGAATTGTTTGGCGGGGTGAGCGGCCTCGGGCTTGAAAGTCCTGGCGGATAGGCCGCATCGTTCATCCCATAGTCAGGCGGGAGGGCGGGATGAGCGACGTGAACGAGATGGCCGGGGTGCAGGGGGTTGCTTTTGTCGACGGGCGCTACATGCCGCTCGCCGAGGCGACGCTGCCGCTGCTGGAGCGCGGGTTTCTGCGCTCGGACGTGACCTATGACGCGATCCATGTCTGGCAGGGCAAGATTTTCCGGCTGGCCGACCATATAGCGCGGTTCCAGGCATCGATCGCCGGGTTGAAGATGAGCCTACCCTATTCGGCGCAGGAGATCGGCGACATCGTCACCGAATGCACGCGGCGGACCGGGTGGCGCGATGCCTTCATCATGCTGATCTGCACCCGCGGGGTGACGCCGCCCGGCACGCGGGACCCGCGGCTGTGCCGTAACCGGCTCTACGCCTATACCCAGCCCTTCGCGCGCATCGCCAATGACGCGCAGCAGCGCGACGGGCTGCGGATGATCCTGTCGCACACCCAGCGCATCCCGTCGGCCGCGCTCGACCAGCGGATCAAGAACTTCCACTGGCTCGACCTCACGATGGCGCAGCTCGAGGCCTATGACCGGGACGCCGATATCCCCGTGCTGCCGACCGCCGATGGGGCGATCACCGAGGGCTCCGGCTTCAACGTGTTCATCGCCCGCAACGGCGTGCTCGCCACCCCCGCGACCGGGATGTTCGAGGGCATCACGCGGCGCACGGTGCTGGAGATCGCGGCCAGCCTGCAGGTGCAGTGCGAGGTGCGCGCGGTGAAGGCGGAGGAGCTGGACACGGCCGATGAGATCTTCATCAGCTCTACCGCCGGAGGGGTGACCGCGGTGACGCAGTACGAGGGCCGCAAGGTGGGCAGCGGGAAGCCGGGGGCGCTGGCGACGCGCATTCACGAGCTCTACTGGCAGCGCCACCAGGACGACGCGCTCAATACGGCGATCGACTACGGCACGGCCTGAGCGGAGAGGTTCCACCATGTGCGACACCATGGCGGCGCGCGCCGCGGCGACCACCACCGGCGGCACGCTGTTCGCCAAGAACAGCGACCGTGAGCGCAATGAGGCCCAGTATCTCCAAATTCTGCCGGCGCAGCACTACGGCGCCGGCGCGGTGGTGCGCTGCACCTATATCGCGATCCCGCAGGCCAGGCGCACCCATGCGGTGCTGCTGAGCCGGCCGTTCTGGATCTGGGGCGCCGAGATGGGCGCCAACGAGCATGGCGTGGTGATCGGCAACGAGGCGGTGCATCCGCGCGCCAGGCCGCAGCGCCAGCGGGCGCTGATCGGGATGGACCTGCTGCGCCTCGGGCTGGAACGCGGCGCCACGGCGGCGGAGGCGGTCGAGGTGATCACCGGGCTGCTTGAGGCGCATGGCCAGGGCGGAAGCTGCGGGCATCTCGCGGCGCGGTTCTACGACAACTCCTTCATCATCGCAGACCCGGACGAGGTCTTCGTGCTGGAGACCATCGGGCGGCGCTGGGCGGTGGAGCGGGCGGGGGATACGCGGGCGATCTCCAACACCTACACGATCGCCCAGCCGACGCGGGCGAGCGCCGATCTCGAGGCCTATGCGCGGGGCGAGGGATGGTGGACGGGCAACAGCTTCGACTTCGCGGCGGCGGTGACGAGCCTGGAGAACCCGGGCCTCGCCGGCGCCCAGGCACGCTGTGGCCGCTCCACGCTGCAGCTTGGCCGCGAGGCCGGTCGGCTCAGCCCGGCGCGGATGATGGCGGCGCTGCGCGATCATGGCGCGGATGAGCTGAGCGGCGCCTGGCACCCCGCCGACATCACCGGCCCCACCGTGTGCATGCACGCCGGTGACGGCACACGGCGTGGCCAGTCGGTCGGCTCGCTGGTGGGAGATATGCGGGCGGGCGGCGCGGTGCATTGGGTGACCGGCACGTCCGCCCCCTGCACCTCGATTTTCAAGCCGGTCTTCGTCGCGGACGGGCTGCCCGCACAGGGTGCCATTCCCGGCGATGCCTACGATGCCGGCACGCTGTGGTGGCGGCACGAGGCGCTGCATCGGGCGCTGCTGACGGACTACCAGGCCGCGATGGCCGAGATCGCCCCCGAGCGGGATGCGCTGGAGGCACGCTTCATCGCCCGCATGGAGGGGCTGATCGGCCAGCCTGGCGATGCCCGGCAGGCGGCGGTGACGCAGTGCTGGCGCGAGGCGGCCGATGCCGAGGCGGGGTGGCAGAGCCGCATCGCCGGCCGTGCCGCGCCGCGACGGTCCTACCTGGCGGCGTGGCGGCGGCATGATCGGTTGGCCGGGGCGGCGCTGACCTGTGCGGTGGCGGCGGAGTAGGCAAGCGCTTCTTTTTGAAAAAAGAAGCAAAAACTTTCTATCCGTTTGGTTCGCGCCTGCCCGGGATACGCCGCGGCAAGTGGATAAAAGTTTTTTGGTTCTTTTTTTCAAAAAAGAACCGCTTTCTTGCTTATGCCAAGTGACAAGCAACCTCTGAGCCACCCACGACGCGCCACACCGGCTCCTCGCTGCGGCAGCGGTCAGCGGCGATGGGGCAGCGGGTGTGGAACCGGCAGCCGGGTGGCGGGTTGGCGGGGCTGGGGATTTCGCCTTCCAGCGGTACGCGGGGCTTGGCGCGTTGGGTGACGGGGTCGGGCTCGGGGACGGCGGCGAGGAGGGCCTTGGTGTAGGGGTGGCGGGGCGCGCTGTAGAGTTCGTCGCGGGGTGCGAGTTCGACGATGCGGCCGAGATACATCACCGCCACGCGGTCACAGACATGGCGGACCACCGCGAGGTCATGGCTGACGAACAAAGTGGACATGCCGTGACGGGCCTGGAGTTCGACCAGCAGGTTGAGGATTTGCGCGCGCACCGAGACATCGAGCGCCGAGACCGGTTCGTCGCACACCAGCAAAGCGGGGCGGAGCGCGAGGGCGCGGGCGATGACGATGCGTTGGCGCTGGCCGCCAGAGAACTGGTGCGGGTAGCGCGAGGCGTGGTCGGCGCGCAGGCCGACTTCTTCCAGCAGGGCGCCGACCTGGTCGCGCAGGGCGGCGCCGCGGGCGAGGCCACGCACCAGCAGCGGCTCGCCGACCGCCTCGCCCACGGTCATGCGCGGGTTGAGGGAGGTGACGGGGTCCTGGAACACCATTTGCGCCTTGGCGCGGACGGCGCGCAGGGTCTCGCGGGAGGCGCCGGCGAGTTCGGTGCCGAGCACCTTCACCGAGCCCTCGGTGGGCGAGAGCAGGCCAACGGCGGCGTTGGAGACGGTGGACTTGCCGCAGCCGCTTTCGCCGACCAGCCCCAGGGTTTCGCCCGGCGCCACCGCGAGGGAGACGCCATCGACGGCGCGCACCGGGGCGCCGCGGCCGGGGAAATGAACCTTGAGGTCGGTGATTTCGAGCGTTGCGGTGCTCACGTCAGGCCCCGGAAAATCGTGCCGCAGGCCAGCCGAAGCCCGCGCAAGAGGGTTAGGGGAGGCTTCGGAAGTCTAATCTTTGAAGAAAGAAATTATTAACGAGGTGAGTATGGATCAGGC
>CAIWAJ010000019.1:0-11776 GCA_903910565.1 uncultured Rhodospirillales bacterium | reverse complement strand
CGCCCGGACAGTATCGCCTGAACCTCCGCTCGCTGCTGCTCAGACAAACCGTCAATCGCCTCAAGCCACTTGCGAAATTCCGCGCTGTCCATCGTCACAATCCTCGATACGTCCAAACGATTGAACCTAATATGAACTACACATATGATTCGCTAATAGAGCCAAAGTTTTTTTGGTTCTTTTTGTTCACAAAAAGAACACCCTTCCCACCCTGCACGCTTGGTTTCGAATCCGCGCGCCCCGATGGCGGCACGCCCTCCGACGAAAAAATTTGCCCCGCAGAGCATTTTTTCTCTTGCATGTCGATAACTTCGATGTTAATAATATCGCCATGCTCCATCCCGCCAACATCCCCCAGTTCCCCGAAGGCACCCCCGAGGCGGTCGTCCGCTTCGCGCGCGTCATCGGTGGGCTGCTCGAGGCGATCGCGCGGGCCTTCAGCATCCACCCCAGGCCCCCCGTCCCCGAGCCGGTCATCATCCTCTACATCCAGCGCACCCGCCGCCGCTTCGAGCGCCTCATGGCCCGCCTCCGCGCCGGCATCCCCCATTGCCCCCGCAAACCCCGCGAGAAATCCCACCGCCCGGAGTCCGCGCGCAAAACGCCCCGCCTCCGCCTGCCCACCCGCAAGGGCTGGCTGCGCCATGAGATCGGCGAGTTCGGCCGCCAATACGCCATCGGCCTCGCCTACACCCTCAACCAGCCGGAAACCGCCGCCCTCATCGCCGGCAGCCCCCAGGCCCAACGCCTGCTGCGCCCGCTCTGCCGCATGCTCGCGCTCGACATCCCCGCCATCACTCCCCTCCCCCGCCGCCCGCGCAAACCCCGCCCGACCAAACCGAAACGCCTCACCCGCAAACAGCGCGAAGCCATTCTCTGGTACCCCAACTCCGAGGGGAAACCGATGAAACTCCTCCCCCGACGATTACCGAGGGACTGACTCGCGGAACCTGAACGACGCCCTTATTGTTCCGTTATCGAACTAATTAGCCTCAACCCGCCTTCATCAAACCTTCACCAACGCGCGCCCCGCCCTCTGACATAACCGGCCCCACCAAGGCCGCGGAAAGTGGGAGCCATGCTGACCATCGAGGGCGTAAGTAAAGTCTATGGCACCACCCGTGCCGTGGACGGCGTATCCCTGTCCATCGAACGCGGACAGTTCATCGGCGTCATCGGCCGCTCCGGCGCCGGCAAATCCACCCTGCTGCGCATGATCAACCGCCTCGGCGAGCCCACCACCGGCCGCATCACCTACGACACCGCCGACGTCACCGCCCTCACCGGCCCCGCCTTGCGCGACTGGCGCCGCCGCTGCGCCATGATCTTTCAGCAATTCAACCTCGTCGGCCGGCTCGACGTGTTGAACAACGTGCTGATGGGCCGCCTCGCCCACACCTCCGCCTGGCGCGCCTTCCCCCGCCTGTGGAGCCGCGAGGACCGCGCCATCGCCCTCTCCGCGCTCGACCAGCTCGACATCGCCAACCTCGCCGCCCAGCGCGCCGAAGACCTCTCCGGCGGCCAGCAACAGCGCGTCGCCATCTGCCGTGCCTTGGTGCAGGAGCCCGACATCATCCTCGCCGACGAACCCGTCGCCTCGCTCGATCCACGCAACGCCAAAATCGTCATGGATGCCCTGCTCCGCATCAACAAGCATTTCGGCATCACCGTGCTGTGCAACCTCCATTCGCTCGACCTCGCCCGCACCTACTGCGATCGCCTGGTCGGCATGGCCCAGGGCCGCGTGGTGTTCGACGACGTGCCCGCCGCCCTCACCGAGGATGTCGCGCGCGAACTCTACGGCATGGAGGCCCACGAGGTCCTCGATGCCGATCTCGGTCCCGGTCTGCTCAACCCGGTGCCATCAGCCGTGGCGGCCTAATCCGCCGCCACACCGAGCCGCATGAACCAAGAGGTCTCACCATGATGATGAACCGCCGCACTTTGCTCGCCGGCATCGCCGCCGCCACCACCGCCGCGCCGGCCCTCGCCCAGTCCTGGAAGGCGAAATACCCCGAACTCGTCTACGCCCTCGTCCCCTCCGAGAACGCCTCCGGCGTCACCGAGCGCATGGGCCCCTTCATCGCCTATCTCAGCCGCGAACTCGGCACCAAGATCACCCTGCGCATCGCCAACGACTACGCCGCGGTGATCGAGGGCCAGCGCTCCGGCAACATCCACATCGGCGGCTACGGTCCGGCCTCGTTCGCCCGCGCCCGCCTCATCGGCGTCAAGACCGACGCCATGGTGATCGACGTCAACTCCGACGGCACCAAGGGCTATTATTCGGTGTTCTACGTGAAGGCCAACAGCCCGTACAAAACCATCGAGGACCTCAAGGGCAAAAACCTCGGCGTCGTCGACCCGAACTCGACCTCGGGCTACAACATGCCGCTCTTCGCCCTCGACAAGAAGGGCATCGAAGCCGCCAAGTTCTTCGGCAAGGTGCAGACCACCGGTAGCCACGAGAACGCCGTGCTCGCCCTCGCCCAGGGCACCGTCGACGTCGCCTGCAACTGGTGGAACGCCGATGACGACAGCAACCTCACCCGCATGCTCTCCAAGAACATGCTGAAAAACGCCGACGGCTCGCTGATGAAGAAGGACGACTTCCGGATCATCCTGAAGACCGACCTCATCATCAACTCCCCCACCGCCGTCCTCGCCGAGCTGCCCGCCGACCTCAAGGCCGCCATCAAGTCCGCCTTCCTCGATGCGGCGAAGAAGGACAAGGCGGCGTTCGACAAACTCTCCGACGGCAAGAACCTGCCCTGGCAGGAGACCGACAACGCCGCCTACGACGACACCATCAAGCTCATCCAGTTCGTCGACGCCCTGAAGAAGAAGGCCGCCGCCTGACGAGCGCCGCGTGATCCACACCATCTCCGTCCTGCCAGCGGCGCAACTCGCGCCGCTGGCCAACGCCTACCAGGCCGCCGTCGCCGCCAAGCGCCGCCAGATGGCGCTGGGTCTTGCGCTGACCCTCTTCGCCCTCGCCCTCGCCGCCCTCGGCGCCGAGATCGACCCTGACAAGTTCTGGGCCAAGATCGGCAATTTCACCGACTACTTCGCCCGCCTCACCCATCTCGACAGCGGCGCCTATGTCTGGACCGACCCAGCCGAGTGGTTCTGGGGCCTGCGCAAATGGCTCCGCCTCATCGGCGAGACCATGCTGATGGCCTATATCGGCACGCTGAGCGGCGCCCTCGTCGCCTTCTGCGCCTGCTTCCTCTGCACCGCCAACCTCACCCGCTCCGCCATCCTGCGCGCCACCGCCCGCCGCCTGCTCGAATTCTGCCGCACCGTGCCGGACCTGGTGTTCGCCCTCATCTTCGTCGTCGCCTTCGGCCTCGGCCCGCTCCCCGGCGTCATGGCGCTCGCCATCCACACCGCCGGCGCCCTCGGCAAACTCTTCGCCGAAGTCGTCGACAATATCGACCTCAAACCCGTCGAAGGCATCGCCGCCGCCGGCGGCTCCTGGTTTGCCCAAATCCGCTTCGGCGTGGTGCCCCAGGTGCTCGCCAACTTCACCAGCTACGCCCTGCTCCGCTTCGAGATCAACGTCCGCGGCGCCTCCGTCCTCGGCTTCGTCGGCGCCGGCGGGATCGGCGAGGATCTCCTGATCTCCATCCGCCGCTTCTACTATTCCGACGTCAGCGCCATCCTCCTCGTCATCATCCTCTGCGTCATGCTGATCGATGTCGGCACCGAGTTCCTCCGCCACCGCCTCGTCCGCATGGAGGGCGCGCGATGAGCACCCCACTCGCCGAAATGCTCCGCAGCCGCCCCGTCGACCTCCCCCGCTACGGCTGGCGCACCCACGGCCCGGGCTTCGCCGCCATCGCCGCCCTGATCGCCCTCTTCGTCGCCGGCCTTCCCATCCTCGGCATCAGCTTCGACCGCTTCATCCCCGGGCTCTGGCGCCTCGGTGACATCGTCGCCCTCATGCTCCCGCCCAACCCCGAGACCTGGAGCCGCTTCCTCATCTACCTCGACGCCCTCGGCCAGACCCTCGCCATCGCCTTCCTCGGCACCATGACCGCCGCCGTCTTCGCCATCCCCCTCGGCTTCCTCGCCGCCCGCAACATCGTCGCCAACCGCATCGTCCACTTCTTCGCCCGCCGCCTGCTCGATACCGTGCGCAGCGTCGATACCCTGATCTGGGCCCTCATCTGGATCAACGTCGTAGGCCTCGGCCCCTTCGCCGGCGCGCTGGCCATCGCCAGCTCCGACATCTGCGCCCTCGCCAAACTCATGAGCGAAGCCATCGAAACCGCCGACCGCCGCCCCGTCGAAGGCGTCACCGCCTCCGGCGGCAGCCGCGCCGCCGCCATCCGCTTCGGCATCGTCCCCCAGGTCCTGCCCGTCTTCGCCAGCCAGATCCTCTACTACATCGAATCCAACACCCGCTCCGCCACCATCATCGGCATCGTCGGCGCCGGCGGCATCGGCGTGCACCTCTCCGAAATGATCCGCGTGCTCGAATGGCAGCAGGTCTCCTTCCTCATCCTCATGGTGCTCGTCACCGTCGCCATCATCGACCAGATCTCCCGCCTCCTCCGCAAGGCCATCGCCGGGCGGGGGTGAGCAAGCAAGGAAGTTCTCCTTTTTTGAAAAAAAGGAGCAAAAAACTTTTATCCGTTTGGCTTCGCGCTCTCCACGGCGAGCGCGAAGCCAATGGATAAAAAAGTTTTTGCTTCTTTTTTCTAAAAGAAGCGCCTCCTTCCTGCTGTTGATCGCAAGGCCGGACTAGCCGAAACTCCCCCACAGACAGGGGGTCCAATGTCCGAAGAAATCGCGATGGAACAACTGACGGCGTGGTTCGCACGAGAGGTCCCCGGCTTCCGCGGCCCCCTCGCCGCCACCCGCTTCGCCGGCGGCCAGTCCAACCCCACCTACCGCCTCTCCGCCCCCTCCGGCGACTACGTGCTGCGCCGCAAGCCGCCCGGGCCGCTGCTCCCCAGCGCCCACGCCGTCGAACGCGAATTCCGCGTCATGCAGGCCCTCCAGGGCAGCGCGGTCCCCGTCCCGCCGATCCTCGCCCTCTGCGAGGACGACTCCGTCATCGGCAGCGTCTTCTTCGTCATGGGCTACGTCCCCGGCCGCGTCTTCATGGACGCCCGCCTCCCCAACGTCTCGCCCCCCGACCGCGCGGCGATCTTCGATTCCATGAACGCCACCATCGCCGCGCTGCACTCCGTCAACGTCGACTCCGTCGGCCTCGCCGATTTCGGCCGCCCCGGAAACTACATGGCCCGCCAGATCTCCCGCTGGACCAAGCAGTACCGCGCCTCCGAAACCGAAACCATCCCCGCCATGAACGCCCTCATCGACTGGCTCTCCGCCTACCCCGCCCCCGAAGACCGCGTCGCCATCGTCCATGGCGACTACCGCATGGACAACCTCCTCCTCCACCCCACCCAACCCCACGCCGTCGCCCTGCTCGACTGGGAACTCTCCACCCTCGGAGACCCCATCGCCGATTTCGCCTATCACTGCATGGCCTGGCGCATCCCCCCCACCCTCTTCCGCGGCCTCGCCGGCACCGATCTCGCCACCCACGGCCTCCCCACCGAAGCCGACTACGTCGCCCGCTACTGCCAACGCACCGGCCGCACCTCAATCCCCGACTGGACCTACTACATCGCCTTCGGCCTCTTCCGCCTCGCCGCCATCATGCAAGGCATCGCCAAACGCGCCATCGACGGCACGGCGGCCTCGGCCGATGCGGTGGAGATGGGCCTCAAAGCCCGCCCCCTCGCCGAACTCGGCTGGTCCATCGCCCGGGGCGGCTGAGCAGGGAGAAGCAAGCCGGGCAAGGGGCCGTGGCCCCTTGCAACCCATCACTGCTCGCGGCTGAAGCACCGGCCTTCGGGCAATGCGGCCGCACGTCAGTTATAGGTGATCGTCGTGCCGGCTACCCCATCCGGGTGCGCGTAAAAATGGTTCGCCGCAAACGTCCCCACCAGCGTGATGGCCGCCCCGTGGCCGTGGGCATCGGTCAGGCTGAGCAGGCCCTGGCCGGCGCCTTGCAGCCAACTCGCATGCGCGGTGGATGGATCGAGATCGGTCGCGTCGATGCCGTGGCTGCCGAGCAGGCCAATGATGGTGTCGCCCGACAACGCCGCGGAAATATCCCGGAAAGTCACCGCAAAACCGCGCCCATCCAACGTGTCGCTGCCCGCCCGGCCCGACAGCACCTGATCATTCCCGCCCGCCCGAATAACGTCCTGGCCACCACTGCCGATGGCCGTCAGGAACCGCATGCCGTTGAGCGTCAGATTGGTCGCCGCATCCAGCACAACGGTGACGTTCCTGGTCGCCGGGTTCAGCGTGACGGTGCCGCCGGTGGTGATTTCCAGCGTGTTGGCACCGGTGCCGCCATCGATGCGCGCGCCGGCATTGGCCGCGCTCGCCAGAATCCTGTCATCGCCGAACCCGGCCGAAACGACCTGGCTCGGCGCCCCCACGGTAATGGTGTCGCTATTGGCGCTGCCGGCGATGTTCAGATTGGCGATCCCATTCGCCGTGAAGGCATAGGGTGCGCCGCCGGCCTCCAGGAGGACGGTCGCGATGTTGTTGATGTTGCCGCCCATCGCCATCGTGCCGCCGCCGGTCACGACGAGCCGCGAGCCGCCACTGCCGCCGTCCATGGTGGCGCCGATCGTCGCGGCGGTGACACGGAACGTATCAACGCCGCCATGCGCGATCACCGTTTCATGGCTGCTCCCGAGATAGACGATGTCGTTTCCACTCGCGAGATTGATCAATGAACTGTCGTCGGCACCTCTCACAATGATCCCGGGCGTGAAGGGGTTGCCGGGGTCAGCCGCGGCCGGCAACACATTGAGGGTGATGTTGATACCGGAGGTCAACGTCACGGTCTGCAACGTCGAAACTGTCGGTGGCCCGCTTGCCGGCGCATAGGAGGACCGCCCCTCCTGCGCCGTCACCATCTGGATATGGGTGAATTGCTTCTGCCCTCCGATGTGGAATGTCCCGCCGCCGCTCAATTGCAGCGTGTTGACACCGCCCCCGCCGTCGATCCGGTCACCGGCATTGAGCGCATCCGCGGTGGTGATGATCAGGTCATTCGAATTCCCCGCCGCGATCTTATCGCCCCCCGTGGTCAGGGAATAGGCGATCAGCGCGGTGATGGTGACGGTCTCGTCCGCAAGGCTCTGGCTGAATCCGCTCGTATTGCTGCCGGTGCCGTGAAACGTCACCTCCTCGACAAACGTGCCGCCCTGCCCGGTCTGCGGCGTAATCACCGGCGCGCTGTCAATCGTGCTGGCGATCAGGCCGCTCACATCGCCCAGCCCGGAATTGGAGAAACCAGTGACGTCCGCGACAGTGAAACGCCCGCCCAGCAGATCGGTCGGTCCCGAAGCGGCATTGGACACCACGAGATGCGTGGCGGGCGCCGCCGCGCCGATCAGGAACGTCCCGAGGTCGAGGGTATGGGTATGCGGGAATCCCGTCGGGGTCACATAGCTCGTCCAGTTCCCCGATGCTGGGATGATCTGCACGGCGGCGTAGTTGTTGACGGTACCGCTCAGCGTCACCGGGTCGGCGGCCAGGGGCGTGTCCGCGAACTTGGGATCGCGGCTGGCCAGGGCCAGCGCGGCGGAGCCGGTGAAGACGCCGGCCTGGGCGGTGGAGAGGGTGTAGGTAAGGCTGCCGCTCTGCCCGCTGGCCAGGCCGGAACCGAGATCGCCGGAGGCCGTGAAGCCCGCGCCGCTGATGGCGCCGGGGCCGCCGACCAGCAAGGCCGATGTCGGGTCGCCATTGGCGTTGGTGACGGCGAGGTTCGTCGTCACCGCATCCGTCGCGCCGTCATGGACGTGCACGATGCCGAAATCGATGCTGCCGGCGACCTGGGGAACCGCGAGTGGCAAAGCCGCCGATTGGGTGCCGTAGGTGATTTGCAGCCGGCCGCCCGCTGTGGTGTCCCCGATGAAGGTGTCGATGAACTCGCCATTGGGCAGCGCATAGACCCCGCCGCCGCCGAACCCTGTGCTCGCGTTTTGGTTGAAACCGGCATACACCGTTTAGGGCGAGCCGTAGGGCGTGCCGTCAGGGTTGTAGACCTGCTGATGGACACCGGCCGGCGTGGAAGCGTCGCCCCACTCCACCGCGAACAGACCGTTGGTCAGGCCGGCGATGAAGGGGCGTTGCGCGTTGCTGAGCACGATCGGTTGCGCGAGGCGCGACGACCCGTCGGCGTTGAAGACATTGACACCGGCATTGGTCGAGAACTGGTAGGTGACGGCGAAACCGCCATCCTTCAGGGCGGCGATCTGTGGCAGCCCCCCGTTCACGTGATCGTCTCCGTGGTACGCCTCCACGGACTTCCAGAAACTGCCGTCCGCCTTGTAGATGTCGACCCAATCCTCGAAAGAAGTCGTCTGCTGGTCAGCCGAGCGGTCGAACATGGGAAAAGAAACCGCATAGTTGCCGCCGGCGAGTTCGACGACCGATGCACCCGGATATGGGGTCTGGAACCCGCCGAGCGGCGATGGCACGGGCTGCAGCGGCGTGGCCGGACCCTCCGTGCCGTTGATGTTGCCGAA
Organism: uncultured Rhodospirillales bacterium; assembly: GCA_903910565.1. GTDB lineage: Bacteria > Pseudomonadota > Alphaproteobacteria > Acetobacterales > Acetobacteraceae > CAIYPH01. The sequence continues at coordinate 3,203 of CAIWAJ010000019.1, read as the reverse complement.
GACGACCTCCTTTGTGCCCGTGACGGTCGCGATCATCACCGTCTGGCCGGTCGCCTGGTCGGCCGCGATCGATAGCACCGACGTGTTCGCCGACTGCAACGAGGAGGTGCTGACTGCCGCAGTGCCGCTGCCGTCGAACACCGCGGTGGCGGCGTAAGTGGTGGAATAATCGGGCGTGATGCCGCTATACGCGACGATGAACCCGCCGCTGCCGGTGGCGGCAACGAACGGCTTGGAGACGCCATCATTGCCCGAGATGAGGGTGAACGCCGCGCCGTCGGCGCTGCCGTCGAGATGGTAGAACTGCGCCGAAACGCTATGGAAGTCGGCTCCCTCCCAGACCTCGATCACCCTGCCGTCGCTCAACGTCGTAAACGTTGCCGCCAAGCCAGGGAGTGGGGTAACCGGCGTCAACGCATAGGGCTGGATCATGTGTTGTCCTCCCGCCACGGGCAGGTCACCAACGTGACAGAAGTTATACTAAGGTATTGTAACGTTAATGGTCAATCTTATGAGCGATAATGCACGCGCCTGACGACCAGGCAGGGGAAGCCGTTGCTGTTCGACCTCCGATCGGGTTAGCTTGGCATCGGCCGGGAAGGGAGGATTGTTTCGCTTTCTACGCACCCCGCCCGCCCGATCACGCCACCCCAGCCGAACGCCCATCGATCCAGCCACGCGCAGGAATGGGTTCAATGGGCATCGCGGATGTTCGTGGCCTTCGGCCCGGGTCCCCGCGATCCCCCTTCCGGCGGCGCCTTGCAAATTTTTTTGCCTAAATCAGCAAATCTTCCTTGCACTCTAACAAAAAGTTATATATATTGCCTAACCGGAAATCAGGAGTGACCAAAACCCAATGACCCGCCCGCCGTCCCACCCCCAGGCCGCCGCGCCCGGCATCGCCGCCGTTCTTGGTGGAATGCTGTGCGCGCTGCTGGCTGCCCTGCTGGGCAGTGCCGGCACGCGGCGGCCGGGAAATGCCCTGTCCGGGGCGATGGCCGGAGTCCTGCGCGCCATTCAGGATGCGGATGACGCGATCGACGGTGAACCCGAAGAATACGTGGAATGGATCGCCGTACCCGCGCCGTGGCGCGCCGGGCAGGGCCATGGGCCGTCCTGCGCCCGTATTCCGCGCCTGGCGCGCCGCTTCGTGCGGCTTGGCGCCTGGGGCCGGGGGCCGCCTGGACCAATCGCAACTTTTGGACCTCCCAAAACCCGCTTCGCCTGAGGGCAATGCCGGGGGCTTGCGCATGCGCGCTCACATGAAGCTGATCGGATCGACATCCACGTCGATCTTCACGCTCCCCTTCGCCGGCACCTCCGCCAGCCACGCCCGCAGCAGCGGCTGCACCGCCACGTCCCGCCGCGTCTTCAGCAACAGCCGCCTCCGATGCCGCCCGCGCAGGATGGCGAGCGGCGCCGGCGCCGGGCCGAGCACCACGATCCCATCCCCGAACGGCGCGGCGCGGCCAAGATCGCGCGCCGCGATATCGGCGGCCTCGGCGCTGTCGGCCGAGACCACGATTGCGGCGAGGCGGCCAAAAGGCGGCCAGTTCCCCGGCCGCCGCTGCGCCGCCTCGCGCGCCATGAAGCTGCGCAGATCGCCTTGCAGCAGCGCCTGCATCACCGGGTGCTCCGGCGAGAAGGTCTGCAACTTCACCTTCCCCGGCGCCTCCGCCCGCCCCGCCCGGCCGGACACCTGGTGCAGCAACTGCACCGTCCGCTCCGCCGCCCGCAGATCCCCGCCGGCCAACCCGAGATCGGCATCCACCACACCCACCAGCGTGAGATGCGGAAAATGCCACCCCTTGGCGACGATCTGCGTGCCGATGATGAGATCAACCTCCCGCGCCTCAATGCTCCGCGCTGCCTCGGCGGCCGCATGCGGCCCGGCGATGGTATCGCTCGCCATCACCAGCACGCGCGCCTCGGGAAACCGCCGCCGCGCCTCCTCGGTGATCCGCTCGATGCCCGGCCCGATCGCGGTCAGGCTATGCTCGGCGCTGCATTGCGGGCAGGCAGTGGGGATCGGCGCGGTATGCCCGCAATGATGGCACTGCAACTCCCGCCGCGCACGATGCTCCACCAGCCAGGCCGTGCAATTCGGACACTGCATCCGATGCCCACAGGCGCGGCACAACGTGAGCGGCGCATAGCCGCGGCGGTTGAGGAACAACATCGCCTGCTCGCCACGTTCGAGCGTCGCGGTGATCTCCGCCACCAGCGGGGGAGAGAGGAAGCTGCCGCGCTCGGGCGGATGATCCCGCAGATCGATCAGCCCGATCTCGGGCAAAGCCGCGCCGCCGTGCCGATCGGGCAGATGCAGGTAGCCGAACCGCCCGGCCTCGACATTGGCCACCGTCTCCAGGCTCGGCGTGGCCGAGACCAGCACGGCGGGGGCGGCGCAGAGCCGGGCGCGGACGATCGCCATGTCCCGCGCGTGGTAGATGATGCCCTCCTCCTGCTTGAATGCGGTCTCGTGCTCCTCGTCGATCACCACAAGGCCGAGATCGGGGAAGGGCAGGAACAGCGCCGAGCGGGCGCCGACCACCACCTGCGCACTCCCGGCCGCCACCTCCCGCCAGGTAAGGCGGCGGGTGCGGGAGGGCAGGTCGGAGTGCCACACCGCCGGCGCCACCCCGAAGCGGCGGGTGAAGCGGTCGAGCCACTGGGACGAGAGCGCGATTTCCGGCAGCAACACCAGCGCCTGCCGGCCTTCGCGCAGGCAGGTGGCGATGGCCTCGAGATAGACCTCGGTTTTGCCGGAGCCGGTGACGCCTTCGAGCAGGGTGACGGAGAATTCCCGCGCCGCCACCGCCTCGCGGAGACGAGCGGCCGCAGTCTCCTGGTCGGCCGAGAGGGTCGGGCCGGGATGCGCGGGATCGGGCGCCGGGAAGGGGGGCGCCACGCTGAGGGCGGCGGGTTCCAGCACGCCGGCATCGGCGAGGCCGCGGATGACGGCGGCGGTGGCGTCGGACCGGCGGGCGAGTTCGGCGGAGGTGACGGTTTCGCCGGGGGTGAGGGCGGCGATCACCCGCCTGCGAGCGTCGGTGAGGCGGATGTCCGGCGGGGTTTCGGCGAGGCGCCAGCCGGCGGGGATGGGCTCGGGGCGGAAGGCGTTGGTGCGGAGTGCCATGGTGAGCACCTCGCCCGGGGGGGTGAGCGTGTAGGCGGCGATCCAGTCGACCAGCTTGCGGATGTCT
>CAIWAJ010000018.1:0-9471 GCA_903910565.1 uncultured Rhodospirillales bacterium | reverse complement strand
CGCATGTGTAGTCCCCCAATGCAGGCGTTTTGCCTGAAGACGCGCGGCATGGCACATCCATTCCCCCGGAAGCCACAGGAAAGACGCCGCGATGAGTGAAGCCGAGGCCGAACTGCGCCGCCTGCTCGACATCATGGCGGCCCTGCGCCAGCCCGTCGTCGGCTGCCCGTGGGATATCGAACAGAGCTTCGACACCATAGCCCCCTACACGATCGAGGAGGCCTATGAGGTGGCCGACGCGATCGCCCGGCGCGACTTCGCCGCCCTGCCGGATGAGCTCGGCGACCTGCTGTTCCAGGTCGTCTACCATGCCCAAATGGCCGCCGAGGAAGGCCGCTTCGGCTTCGCCGACGTCGCCCGCGCGATTTCTGACAAGATGATCCGCCGCCACCCCCACGTCTTCGGCGAGGCCGCCGCGCGTGATGCCGGGGCGCAGACGGCGGCCTGGGAGGTGCAGAAACAGGCCGAACGCGCCGCCCGTGCCGAAATCGGCACGCTGGCCGGCGTTGCGGTGGGTCTGCCCGCCCTCACCCGCGCCTACAAACTCGCCAACCGTGCTGCCCGGGTCGGGTTCGATTGGGCGACCGCCGAACAGGTGCTGGCGAAGCTCGACGAGGAAGTGGCCGAACTGCGCGCCGAACTGCCTGGCGCCGACAAGGCCAGGCTGGAAGACGAGGTGGGCGACCTGTTGTTCGTCCTCGCCAATCTCGCCCGCAAGCTCGATCTCGACCCCGAAACCTGCCTGCGCCACGCCAACGCCAAGTTCACCCGCCGCTTCGGTGCGGTGGAGGCGGCGCTCGCGGCGCGCGGTATGTCGCCGGCCGATGCCGGGCTCGATGCCATGGAGGCGGAGTGGCAGGCGGTTAAGCGCCTGGAAAATAGTGCCTAGACATGGACTGGATGTGATTAGGCGTCCCTACTCCCTTCTGGGCGTCGGTAGAAGCGTTCGGCAGAGTCTAAGGTACTGTTTAAGCGTCGATTTATCCAACCCTGATGGTTCCGCCTCCACCGGACAGTGTCTAAGACGCCTCGCGCAATTTCGCGATTTGCCGCGCGTCGGACAGGCTGAGTTCGATTGCCTGGGCAAGATCGGTCGCGCGGAATGGCTTACGGATAAGGGGGTGCAACGTCTGACGGCCGGCCAATGCAGCGGGGTCTGCATAGCCCGAGATGAATATGATGGGGATGGCTGGAAGGCGCGAGCGCACTTCGCTAGCTAGATCTGCGCCATTCATTTCCGGCATCACCACGTCGGTCAGTAGGAGATCGAACATAATCCCTTGCTCATCGATCAGGCGAAGCGCCTCGGTGCCGGAATCTGCCTCGACAATCGAATAGCCGATAGCCTCAAGGATGAGTGCGGTAGTGGCGCGCACATCCCGGTCGTCATCGACCAGCAGGACCCGGGCGCCTTGCGTGATCGTCGTGGTCGGCGGGGCGCTACCCGTGGGCCCGGCGGACAGGTTTGCATCGACACGCGGGAGATACACCGTCACCGTCGTACCCTTCCCGTCCTCGCTGGTGATCCGCGCCGAGCCACCTGATTGGCGGGCCACGCCATAGACCTGGGACAGTCCGAGACCCGAGCCCATCCCCGGGCCTTTGGTGGTGAAGAATGGCTCGAAAGCCTTCGCGCGCACCGCTTCGGTCATGCCCTCCCCACTATCAACCACGCGGACTGCGACATAGTCTCCGGGCGGCAGGTCGACTGAGGAATCCTCGTGCCGCAACGTGATATTTTCGGTCCTCAGGGTCAGCGCGCCTCCCTTGGGCATCGCATCGCGCGCATTCAGGGAGAGGTTCAGGATCACGAGTTCGATTTGTGTGGTGTCGACGAGAACCGGCCAGATCCCTTCGCTGAGGTCCTCGACCAGGCGAATATTGCTGCCGATGGCGCTCTGCAGCAGATCTGCCATCGCAGTGATGACGCTGTTCAGGCAGGCCGGTTTCGGATGCAGCGGTTGCCGGCGGGAAAACGCCAGGAGCTGGTCGGTCAGCGTGGCGCCCTTTTCGGCGGCCGCCCGCATGCGATCGAGCCGGGTAACGATCGCCGGATCAGGCGCACGGCGGTCCCCGGGCACGCGTGCCTGCATGAGATCAATATTTCCCAGCAGAACGGTTAGCAAATTATTGAAATCATGGGCAACTCCGCCTGTGAGCTGGCCGATCGCCTCGAGCCGCTGGGCCTGATGCAGCGCGGCCTCGGTTCGCTCGCGCTCTTCGATCTGCGCTTTTAGCTTGACATTGGCCTGCTCGGCCGCCGCGCGGGCGAGGCTGTTTTCAGCCAGCAAATCCTCGACCCGCCGGGTCTGCAGCGCGATATAGAAGAGCAACGCCCACACTAGGCCGGCCAGCGAGACCCCGCCTAGCAGAAGCAGCACGCCGCGCCGTTGCCAGTCCCTGAGGGCGTCGTGGCGCGAAATTGACACCGATATCGCGATGGGCAGCGTCTTGTGAGCCCGGATCGCGGCAATTCGCGCGCCGCCGTCCCCCGCGCCGGGGATGACGCCGGCGCCGGCCAACCCGCTGCCGAGCAACGACTTGAACAGCGGCCCCTCGGCGGTGTTCCCGCCGATCGTGGCATCCAAGTGTGGGGACGTCGCGAGTACAAGTCCATCGCGGGTGTACAAAGTGATCACGCCATCGTCCGCGATCTCCACCGAGTGGTAGAATTCCTCAAAAAAGGCCAGGTTCAGGCAGGCAACCACGCCCCCGGCAAATGCCCCACGCTCATCCGAGAAACGGCGGCCGATCAAGGCCGTCCATGGTCCCCCCTGAGCGCGGAAAGGGGCGCCAACCCGCAGCGTGGCCGACATGTCATCGCGCAAGCTGCGAATGATCTGCTGCCCCGCCGCGAATTGGGCCGGGTCGAAGGGTTCCTGCTGGCCGGGCACCACTGTCACCGGGTTGCCGTCCCGATCGAGAACCGCAACTTGCAAGATCTGTGCGACTCCATCGACCCGCCGCTCGATCCTCTCCGACAGCGAGATGCGGTTCACCGTATCGGCTGTGGCGGGATTGCTGAGTTGTTCCGCGAGATCGCGCAGAACCATGTCGACCGCTTCGATCGACCGCCCGGTTTGCTCGACGAACAGCATGTCCAGCCGGGAGAGATCGTTGGTCGCATTCTCGATAAGAACGTCGCGCTGAAGGAGCAGGCGCTGCAGCACCGCGGCGGTGATCAACGCAAGCATCAATACCGCGACCAGCCGGAGGACCCGGCTCATCTTGGGTATGCGCTGTTGATCGGTGATGACCGACGGAGACGACATTACGGGCACCTGCCGAAAAGCGAATGATCTGCGCAGCTTGGAACCGTCATTTAAACAAAAATTGCGCTCCCGGCATATCACCCGGACGGGGATCTACCGCAGAGGAACAGTGTTTCACGGAAAGTTGATGAAAACAACGTTAACGCGAACGATCGACCGCCCAATCCCCGTGAAATGTGCATTGACCCCACATTTTGTGTATCCAGGCGCCCAATCAGCCAAGAAAACGCACCGCCGGGAGATCCACGCTATGGCTCAGGATATCGTCATCGCCCTCGACCAAGGTACTACCTCGACGCGGGCGATTGCCTATCGTTCCCAGATACTTGCGCCGCTGGCGACGGCGCGGCGGGATCTCACCCAGCATTTCCCGGCCAGCGGCTGGGTCGAGCATGCGCCTGAGGATCTGTTCGCCGACAGTGTCGCCGTACTGCGCGAGGCGCTCGCCGCTTCCGGCGCGGACCCCCGTGACATTGCCGGCATCGGCATCACCAATCAGCGCGAGACAACGGTGGTCTGGCGGCGTGACACTGGAGCCGCCATCCACAACGCGATCGTCTGGCAGGACCGGCGCACCGCCGATATCTGCGCCGGACTGCGCGACGGCGGCCATGAGGAGTTGGTATCCCAGCGCAGCGGCCTGCTACTGGACCCCTATTTTTGTGCTACCAAGATCGCCTGGCTACTCGACAACGTGCCCGGGGCCCGCGCGGCCGCCGAAGCAGGCGAACTCGCCTTCGGCACCGTCGACACATGGTTGCTCTGGCGCCTCACTGGCGGCCGCGTCCACGCGACGGACGCGACCAACGCCAGCCGCACGATGCTCTACGATATCGGCGCCGGCACCTGGGACAGCGATCTCCTGCGCCTGTTCCGGGTGCCCGCGTCCCTGTTGCCCGAGGTGCGCGACAGCTCCGGCTCCTTCGGCCACACCGAGCCCGGCATTCTCGGCGCCCCGGTTGCTATCCGCGGGATCGCCGGCGATCAGCAGGCGGCGAGCGTCGGGCAGGCCTGTTTCCAGCCCGGGATGGTGAAATCGACGTATGGCACCGGCTGTTTCCTCCTGCTCAACACCGGTGAGGCGCAGGTTCCCTCGCGCTCGCGTATGCTGACCACGGTCGCGCTGCAACTTGAGGGACGGCGGACCTATGCACTCGAGGGAGCGATTTTCATCGCCGGAGCCGCGGTGCAATGGCTGCGCGACGGATTGGGGGTGATCACCCGGGCGGAGCAGAGCGGCGACCTCGCGGCGGCCGCCGACCCGGCGCAGAACGTCTACCTCGTGCCCGGCTTCGTCGGCCTCGGCGCGCCATGGTGGGATGCCGATGCCCGCGGCGCGCTGTTCGGCCTGACCCGCAACACCGGCCCGCGCGAACTGGCCCGCGCCGCCCTGGAAAGTGTGGCTTTTCAAACCCGTGATATTATTGAGGCGATGCGGGCGGATTGGCAGGGCGCCGAGCAGACGGTGCTGCGCGTCGATGGCGGGATGGTGGCGAGCGACTGGACAATGCAGTTCCTCGCCGACCAGCTCGACGCACCGGTCGACCGCCCGATGGGGCTGGAGACAACGGCGCTCGGCGCGGCTTATCTGGCCGGCCTCGCAGCCGGCGTGTGCCCGGACCCCGCCACATTCGCCGGCACCTGGGCGCTCGAGCGGCGCTTCCTCCCGTCCATGGCGCCGGAGCAGCGCGAGCGTAGCTATGCCGGCTGGCGGGACGCCGTGCGGCGCACGCTGAGCAACCACAGTGCCGTTTGACCGCAAACGCCATGGCGGTGAGAATGCGGCCATGATCCTTCTGATCGACAACTACGACAGCTTCACCTTCAATCTCGTTCATTTCCTTGGAGATGTCGGCGCGCGCTGCGACGTCTGGCGCAACGACGCGCTGAGCGTGGAGGACGCGATCGCGATGGCGCCCGAGGCGATCGTCCTGTCGCCCGGGCCCTGCACGCCTAATGAGGCCGGAATCTGCCTAAATCTGATCAAAGCAGCCGCGGGCCGCATCCCGTTGCTCGGCGTCTGCCTCGGTCACCAGGCGATCGGCCAGGCTTTCGGGGGCGAGGTGGTGCGCGCGCCCACGCCGATGCACGGCAAGATGAGCGCGGTGAGCCACGACGACAGCGACGTATTCGCCGGTCTGCCTTCCCCGTTCCAGGCCACCCGCTACCACAGCCTGATCGTGCGGCGGGAGACGCTGCCCGCGGCGCTGGTCGAAACCGCGCGCACCGGCGATCTGACTATGGGCCTGCGCCATCGCAGCCTGCCTGTGTTCGGCGTGCAGTTTCACCCCGAGAGCATCGCAAGCGAGCACGGCCACGCGATCCTTGCCAACTTCATCGCGATCGCCCGGGGCATCAACGCCCCGGCGCGGGCGGGCTGAGAGGAAACCCCGATGTCGAGTAATCTCAAGCCGGTGCTGGCGCGCCTGGCGATGGGCGAAACCCTCAGCGAGGCGGAGGCGGAGGACGCGTTCAGCATCATAATGGCGGGCGAAGCCACGGTGGCGCAGATCGGTGGCATGCTGATGGCGCTCAGGGTGCGGCGCGAGACAGTGGCCGAACTCACCGGCGCGGTGCGCGCCATGCGCGCGCGGATGACGCGCGTCGAGGCGCCGCCTGAGGCGATCGACGTCGTCGGCACCGGCGGTGACAACTCCGGTTCGCTCAATATCTCGACCACCGTCGCCTTCGTGGTGGCGGGGCTTGGCATTCCCGTCGCCAAGCACGGCAACCGCGCGCTCTCCAGCCGCACCGGCGCGGCAGATGTGCTGACGACGCTCGGCGTGAACATCGACATGCCGCTGGAGCGGATGTCCGACGTGCTGCGCGCGACCAACTGCGTGTTCATGTTCGCCCCGAGGCATCACTCGGCCCTACGGCATGCCGCAGGGCCGCGCGTCGAGCTCGGCACCCGCACGATCTTCAACCTGCTCGGGCCGCTGGCCAATCCCGCCTCGGTTAAGCGGCAATTGACTGGCGTTTTCGACCCGAGCTGGTCGCGCGCGATGGCCGAGACCCTGGCCAATCTCGGCAGTACCGACGTCTGGGTGGTGCACGGGCAGGGCCTCGACGAACTCACCACCGCCGGCCCATCCAACGTCGTCGCCCTGAGGGACGGCGCGATTCGCGAGTTCACCGTCACCCCCGAGGATGCCGGGCTGGCGCGGTCCCCGGTGGATGCCGTGCGTGGCGGCGATTCCGCGCACAACGCCGCGGCGCTCGAGGCGCTGCTGCACGGCGCCACCGGAGCGTATCGCGATACCGTCCTGCTCAATGCCGCGGCGACCCTTATCGTCGCACGCCGCGCGGGCGATCTACGCGAGGGCGTCGCGTTGGCCGCCGGCGCAATCGACAGCGGGGCCGCCTATGCGGCGCTTGAAGCTCTGCGCAAGGCGAGCTCGACATGAGCGACGCCCTCGCACGCATCTGCGCCGACACACGCGATGAAACAGCGCTGCGCAAGGCGTCCACGCCGCTGGCCGAGGTGGAACGCCGTGCCGCCGCGGCATCGCGACCGCGCGGCTTCGCCCGGGCGCTCGATGAGGCCGTCGCCGCCGGCCGCTTCGGCCTGATTGCCGAGATCAAGAAGGCATCGCCGTCCGGTGGGCTGATCCGCCCGGTGTTCGAGCCCCCTGCCCTCGCCGCTGCCTATCGCGACGGTGGCGCCGCCTGCCTCTCCATCCTGACCGACGGGCCGCATTTTCAGGGCCATGTCGACCACTTCATGGCCGGCCAGCGCGCCGTGCGCCTGCCGGCGATCCGCAAGGACTTCATGCTGGACCCCTGGCAGATCATCGAAAGCCGGGCGATCGGGGCGGATTGCGTGCTGCTGATCCTCGCCTGCCTCAGCGACACCGAGGCCGCCGAACTAGAAAGCGTGGCGATGGCGCTGGGGATGGACGTGCTGGCCGAGGTGCATGACGGGGAGGAGCTTGACCGGGCGCTGCGGCTGAAGACCCGCCTGATCGGTATCAACAACCGTAATCTCAAGACCTTGAAGACCGATATCGCCACCACAGTGGAGCTTGCGCCGCGCGTGCCGGCGGATCGTGTCGTCGTCGGCGAGAGCGGGCTCAAGGTGCATGCCGACCTGCTGCGCCTCGCCGAGGTGGGCGTGCGCCGCTTCCTGGTCGGCGAAAGCCTGATGCGGCAGGACGACGTGACGGCGGCGACCAAGGCGCTGCTTGGCGCATGAGCGGGCTGACGCATTTCGACGCCGCGGGCAATGCCGTGATGGTCGATGTCTCGGCCAAGGCGGAAACCACGCGGGAGGCGACCGCCAAGGCGCGCGTGGTGATGCAGCCGGCCACGCTCGCGATGATCCTGGGCGGCACCGCGAAGAAGGGTGACGTATTCGGGGTCGCCCGCCTCGCCGGCATCATGGCGGCCAAGCGCACGGCGGATCTGATCCCGCTTTGCCACCCCCTACCACTGGCCGCCGTCACCATCGAACTCGCCGCTGATGGCGATGACGGGGTGGCGATCACCGCGACGGTGAAGACCTCCGGACGCACCGGCGTCGAGATGGAAGCACTGACAGCGGCCTCGGTCACCGCGCTGACGGTCTATGACATGTGCAAGGCGGTCGATCGCGGCATGCGCGTCGAGGGGCTGCGGGTGGTCGCGAAATCCGGCGGAAAGTCCGGAGATTTCAGGCAAGATTAAGGGGTTATGGACCCGATCTCGCTTGCCGCCTGATCCAGCGCATCGGCGATTTCGTCGGCCACGCCAGGCCCCGCCGTCAGCACCGGCATGAATTTCACCATCGGCGGGCCGGCCACAGATACGGAGTGGACGAGCACGCCGAGATCGAACAGCCGCCGCGCGAGGCGCTGGGAGGTCGGCCGGTCGACCACCCCGATGGTGGCGATGCCGCCCTGGACGCTGCCTTCGCCGAATACGGATTGGTGGCGCTGGCGCAGGGTCGTGAAGCGTTCCTGAAAACGCGTGGCAATGGCGGCGACGTCCGCCTGCCAGCCCGGCGCCGTGACGATCCCCAGCACGGCCCGCCCCACCGCCGAGGCCAGCTCATTGCCGCCGAGGCTGCTCGTGTAAGCATAGGCGTGGGTGTTGATGCAGGCCTCGTGGATCTCCCGCGTGGTGACCAGCGCCGCCACCGGGTAGAGCCCTCCGGAGAGCCCCTTGCCGCAGACGATCATGTCCGGCACGAATCCGTCCTTCGCACACATCCAGAACGGCCCGGTGCGGCCGATGCCGGTGCGGGTCTCGTCGATAATCAACCGGGCGCCGCGGGCGCGGCATAGGGCGGCGATGCCCGCAAGGTAGCCCGGCGGCGCCGGCGCGAACGTCTCATAATCCATCGGCTCCAGGATCACGGCCGCGGTTGTGCTATCCACCAGTGCCTCGATAGCGGCGAGGTCGCCATAGGTGTCGAAGAAGCGCGAGGCGCCGTCCGGCAGGTTGTAATGGGCGCGAATGCCCTCACTCTCGCCGCCCGTGGCCATGGCGGAGAAGCCGGTGTTGCCGTGATAGCCCTGGCGAAATGCGACAATCCCGTGCCGCCCGGTGAGGCGGAAGGCGAAGGAGAGTGCGAGATCGGCCGCCTGCGAGGCGCTCAGTGTGATGACGCTACGGCACAATCCCGGCGGCGAGGCGGCGGCCAGCGCGTCCAGCAACCCCAGCGTCTCGGCATTGGGTAGCATCCACAGCCCGCCATCGAGCCCGCGATCCAGCGCGTCACGCATGGCCGCGAGGATGGCCGGATTGCGATGCCCGAGCGTGTGCACACCGCCGGAGCAGGTGGCATCGAGCACACGGTGGCTACCATCGAGGTTCCAGACATAGGGCCCCTCGCGTCGCCCGGCGACGAAATTGGTGCCGCCCTCGCGCTGGGCCTGCGCCGCGGCGCGCCAGGCGCGATCCTCATAGCCGGCGAGGATCGCGCCCGTCTCGTTCGTCGTCACCCGGGGATGCGCACCTGAAGGTCGGTGATCCCATGCACGAAGGAGGAGAAGATGCGCTTCTCGGGCGCCACCACCTCGATGCGGTCGAAGCGCTTGAGGATTTCCTCCCACAGGATCTTCAATTGCATCTCGCCGAGCCGGTTGCCGACGCAGCGGTGGATGCCGAAGCCGAAGGAGAGATGCTGGCGCGGGCGGGTGCGGTCGATGATGAAGGCATCCGGGTTCTCAATCGCGTCTTCATCGCGATTGCCCGAAACATACCACATCACCACCTT
>CAIWAJ010000017.1:0-6386 GCA_903910565.1 uncultured Rhodospirillales bacterium | reverse complement strand
GCAACGACGTCAAGCGTTCTGGCAATCGTCTGGTCGCTGGTTCGTTCGACCGTTTCGCAATCACCGCTCGCCGCCTGGATAGGCGGGCGCTTTATCGGGGAGACCACGTGCGATGACACCTAAAATCGCAGAGTTCCTTCGCGTGCATCAGCCGGCCACGCCGTGCTTGGTGCTTGATGTCGACCGCATGGAAGAGAACTACCGCGCCATCAATCGCGCGCTGCCGCTGGCCCGCGTCTACTACGCCGTGAAGGCCAACCCGGCCCGCCCGATTCTCGACCGCCTGGTCAAGCTCGGCTCCTCCTTCGATGCCGCGAGCTTCGAGGAAGTGCGCGCCTGCCTCGAGTCCGGCGCCGCCCCCTCGGCCATCAGCTACGGCAACACCGTCAAGAAGGTCTCGGCCATCCGCGCCGCCCATGAAGCCGGCGTTTCGATGTTCGCCTTCGATTCGGCCGAGGAGCTGGAGAAGCTCGCGCAGCACGCCCCCGGTGCCCGCGTCTATTGCCGCATCATGGTCGCCAACGAGGGCGCCGACTGGCCGCTGTCGCGCAAGTTCGGCACCTCGGTCGAATCCGCCCGCGCGCTGATGACCCGCGCCGCCACCATGGGGCTCGACCCCTACGGCCTGTCCTTCCACGTCGGCAGCCAGCAGACCTCGACCGCCTCCTACGAAGCCGCGATCGGCAAGGTCGGCATGCTGTTCACCGACCTCAAGGACGCCGGCGTCAACGTCCGCATGGTCAATCTCGGCGGCGGCTTCCCCATCCGCTACCGCGATGAAGTCCCCGGCATCGACGATTTCGGCGCCGCCATCATGCACGCGATGACCGAGTGCTTCGGCAACGCCCTGCCGGAAATGCTGATCGAGCCCGGCCGCTCCGTGGTCGGCAGCGCCGGCCTGGTCAACGCCGAGGTCGTCCTGGTCAGCCGTCGCGAGAAGGACGACCCCGTCCGCTGGGTCTATCTCGACATCGGCCGCTTCGGCGGCCTCGCCGAGACCGAGGGCGAGTCGATCAAGTACCACATCGCCACCGAGCATGACGGCGGCGAAACCGGCCCCGTGGCCCTCGCCGGCCCCACCTGCGACGGCGCCGACATCCTCTACGAAAAAAGCAACTACCGCCTCCCCCTGGCGCTGAAATCCGGCGACCTGGTGCAGCTCCGCTCCACCGGCGCCTACGTGACCACCTACGCCAGCCAGGGCTTCAACGGCTTCGCGCCTTTGGCCGAACACTACATCTGAGCCGCTGCCCACCCGATTCGGCGCCGCCGGCCCCTGGCCCGCGGCGCCGTTTTCGTTTAGGTCCCCTCGCAGACTGAGGAAACCACGACCATGACCACTCCCACCCTGCCCCCCGGCATGGGCCGCGCCCGCTCCGCCGGCGCGCTCGCCGGCATCAAGGTGATCGACCTCACCCGCGTGCTCGGCGGCCCCTATTGCACCATGGTGCTGTCCGACCACGGCGCCGAGGTGATCAAGATCGAGCCGCCCCAGGGCGACGAGGTGCGCGACTGGGGGCCCCCCTTCATCGATAACGGGGACGGCACGCAGGACGCCAGCTACTTCATCGGCGTCAACCGCAACAAGCGCTCCATCGGGCTCGACCTCGGCAAGCCCGAGGGCAAGGCGGTGCTGCTGAAGCTGCTCGAAGGCGCCGACGTGCTGGTGGAGAACTTCAAGCCCGGCTCCATGGAGAAATGGGGCCTCGGCTACGAGGCCGACCTCGCGCCCCGCTTCCCCCGCCTGGTCCATTGCCGCGTCTCCGGCTTCGGCGCCAACGGCCCCTATGGCGGCCTGCCCGGCTATGACGCCATCCTCCAGGCGATGACCGGCCTGATGTCCATCAACGGGGACCCCACCACCGGCCCGCTGCGCATGGGCACCCCCATCGTCGATATCGGCACCGGCCTCTACTCCGCGGTCGCCATCCTCATGGCCCTCTATGAGCGCGGCATCTCCGGCCGCGGCCAGTACTGCGACATGACGCTGCATGACTGCGGCATGGCCCTGATGCACCCGCAATCCGCCAATTTCTTCCTCAACGGCCGCCGCCCGGTCGCCACCGGCAACCCGCACCCCAACCTCGCGCCCTACGAGAAATACACCACCAAAACCTGCGAGATCTTCATCGCCTCGGGCAATAACGGGCAGTGGAAGAAGCTGTGCGAGATCCTCGGCAAGCCCGAGCTTTCCAGCGATCCGCGCTTCGTCAACAACGCCGACCGGCTCGGCAACCGCCCGGCGATGATCGCCGAGTTGGCCGCCCTGCTGGCCGATAAGGACGGCGAGAGCTTCTGCATTGAGCTGCTCAAGCAAGGCCTCCCCGCCGGCCCGGTCCGCCCGATCGACGTCGCCATGGCCGCCGAACACACCGCGGCGCGCGAAATGGTCACCGAGCTCGACGGCTATCGCGGCCTCGGCACCCCCATCAAGCTCTCCCGCACCCCCGGCGGCACGCGGCGCAAGCCGCCCCGCTACGGGCAGGACAGCGAGGAGGTGCTGGCCCAGCACGGCTACTCCCCGTCCGATATCGCCACGCTGAAGGCCGGCGGCGTGCTCTACACCTCCCGCCGCCGGTAACCTTGCCCAACCCGCATGCATGATCTGGGGCGCGCCGTGGTCGGCTTCGTGCAGGACCACGCCGCCTATGCGGTCCCCCTCGCCTTCACCCTCGGCTTCCTCAAGGCGCTCGCCTTCGTCACCATGGTGGTCCCCGGCATCACCATCATGCTGGCGATGGGCACGCTGATCGGCGCCAGCGGCATCGAATTCATGCCGGTCTGGCTCGCCGTCTCCATCGGCTCCGGCCTCGGCGATTGGGTCTCCTACGCCATCGGCTACCGCCTGAAAGACCGCGCCCGCCACATCTGGCCACTCCGCAACCACCCGGACTGGCTCCCCCGCGGCGAACGCTTCTTCCGCCGCTGGGGGCCGATGAGCGTGGTGCTGTGCCGCTTCTTCTCCCCCCTGCGCGCCACCGTGCCGCTGCTGTGCGGCATTTTCGAAATGCCGTGGCTTCCCTTCCAGCTCGCCAACTGGGCCTCGGCGTTCCTCTGGGCGCTGCTGCTGCTGACCCCTGGGTCGCTGCTGGGGGCCTGGCTCGGGTAAGGAAGAGTGTTCTTTTTGTGAACAAAAAGAACCAAAAAAACTTTCTGCTCCATTCATCCCGTTGGCGTACTCCCCGCGGATACCGGGGAGCGGTACAAACCAAGGGGAGAAAGTTTTTCGCTTCTTTTTTCCAAAAAAGCAGCGCTTCCTTCCCATCCTCCCCCAACCCGTCCTAGTCTCCCACCCATGAACACAAAATCCCTCGAATCCGCCATCGCCGACGTCCCGAGCCGCCATGTCGGCCCCGGCGGCGCCATCGCCGTATTGCGCAAGGGTGAGGTTCTGGCCGAGCATCACTGGGGCTGGGCCGACGCCGAGCGCCGCATTCCCTTCACCTCGGAAACCATGGCGCTGGTCTGCTCCATCACCAAGCAGTTCACCTGCGCCCTGATGCTGGACCAGTTCCCCGACCCCACCGTGCTCGACGCCGACGTGCGCCGCATGATGCCGCTGCTGGAGGGCGCCCCCGATGCGCTCCGCCTCGCCCACAACCAGTCCGGCCTGCGCGACTACTGGGCGACGGCCATGCTGTGCGGCGCCCCGATCGAGGGCCGCTTCACCGATTTCGACGCGCGCCGCCTCATCGCCCGCACGCGCAGCCTGCAATTCAC
This sequence comes from uncultured Rhodospirillales bacterium, assembly GCA_903910565.1. Taxonomy (GTDB): domain Bacteria; phylum Pseudomonadota; class Alphaproteobacteria; order Acetobacterales; family Acetobacteraceae; genus CAIYPH01. The sequence continues at coordinate 2,666 of CAIWAJ010000017.1, read as the reverse complement.
CCCCGGCACCCGCTACTCCTACTGCAACCAGAATTTCCGCATCCTGTCGGACATCCTGCAACACCGCGCCGGGCGGGACTACGCCGAGCTGCTGCGCGAGCGCATCCTGGTCCCCGCCGGCATGCCCCGCGCCCGCCTCGGCGCCGATACCGCCAACGTCCCCGGCGGCACCGTCGGCTACGAGGGCACGGTGGAGAGCGGCTTCCGCCCCGCCGTCAACAACATCATCTGGACCGGCGATGCCGGCCTCGCCTGCTCCATCGAGGACATGATCGCCTGGGAGCGCCACATCGACGCCACCTGGGATGACCCCGATAGCCGCTACCGCCGCCAGGCCGCGCCAGTCACCTTCGCCGACGGCAACCCCGCCTCCTACGGCTTCGGCCTCAGCCGCATGAAAATCCTCGGCCGCGACGCCACCGGCCATGGCGGCGGCCTGCGCGGCTGGCGCAGTTTCCGCTTCTACATCCCCTCCGAGCGCGTCTCGGTCGCCTGCCTGTTCAACCACATGGAAGACCCCCGCGCCGCCGCGCTCGAGGTGCTCTCCGCCCTGTTCGGCGAAACCGCCCCACCGCCGTCCCCCGCCGCCACCCCAGGCTGGACCGGCCGCTACATCGAGCCGGAGACCGGCCTCGCCACCATCATCGACCCGGCCCCCACCGGCATCTCCCTGCAATTCGAGCGCCATGCCGACGTGCTGCCCGCCAACCCCGACGGCAGTTTCGGCGCCAATATCCGCCTCAGCGCCACCGACGGCGTGGTGCGCATGCAGCGCCGGCTCGACAATATCGACACCACCCTCACCCCGGTCTCCGGCACCCCCGGCCTCGACGTCGCCGGCACCTACCGCTCCGCCGAATACGGCGCCGACCTCACCGTCATCAACGCCGGCGGCGCCCTCTACGCCGCCTGCTCCGGCGAGCTCGGCATCGGCGTCATGCAGGCGCTGCTTCCCCACACCAAGGACATCTGGCTGATGCCCTGCCCCCGCGCGCTCGACCACTCGCCCCCCGGCGACTGGACGCTCAACTTCCGCCGCGACGCCGCAGGCAACGTGGCTGGTATCGAGGTTGGGTGCTGGCTGGCGCGCCATATCGACTACGAGCGGGTGGGGTGACGGAAGAAAGGAAGCGCTTCTTTTTGAAAAAAGAAGCAAAAACTTTTTATTCCAATGGGTCGGAGTTTACCCGGGCAGCTCCGAACCAAGTTGATAAAAGTTTTTTGGTTCTTTTTTTCAAAAAAGAACCGCTTCCTTAAATGCCCTGGCACCGCGGCCCCGAATGGTGGCGCCCCCTCCCCCACGAAGTCGGCCGTGACGGGGTATTGCTCCTCGCCGCCCGCGGCGTTCGTGCCTTCGCCGACGGTTTCGTCTCACTGATCCTGCCGATCTATCTGACCAGGCTCGGCTTCACCGGCTGGCAAATCGGCGCGGTCATCACCGGCACGCTGCTGGGTTCGGCCGCGCTGACGCTGGGGGTCGGCATGTTCGCCCGCCACCATCGGCGACGGGCGCTGCTGCTGCTGGCCTGTGTGCTGATGGCCGCAACCGGCGTCGGCTTCGCCGGCGTCACCGAATTCTGGCCGCTGCTGGCGGTGGCGGTGATCGGCACCATGAACCCCTCCTCGGGGGATTCCAGCGTCTTCCTCCCCCTCGAACAAACCGCCCTCACCCAGACGGTAAGCGCGGCCGGGCGAACCGCCGTATTCGCCCGCTACAGCCTGATCGGCACCCTCCTGGGCGCCGCCGGCACGCTGGCCGCCCCGCTCACCGATGGCCTGGCCGGCTTCACCGGCGACTGGACGGTGGCGGCCCGGTGGATGTTCCTGCTCTACGGGGCCTTGGGCGTGGTGGCCTTGCTCGCCTACGCCCGCCTCTCCCCCGCGGTGGAACACGAAACCGCCGCCGGCCCGCGTGCCGCCCTCGGGCCGTCGCGCGGGATCGTGCTGCGGTTGTCGGCGCTGTTCTGCCTGGACAGCCTGGGCAGCGGGTTCTTCGTGCAGTCGCTGCTGGCGCTGTGGCTCTACCAGCGCTTCGCGCTCTCGATCAGCACCACCGCGACCATCCTGTTCTGGTCCGGACTGTGCTCCGCGGTGTCGTTCCTCGTCGCGGTGCCGGTGTCCAAGCGGATCGGGCTGATCAATACGATGGTCTTCACCCATCTGCCCTCCAGCCTGTTCATCATGGCGGTCCCGTTCGTGCCGGATTTGTGGATGGCGATCGTGCTGCTGCTGGCCCGCGGCGCGCTCTCGCAAATGGATGTCCCCACCCGGAATTCCTACGTGATGGCGGTGGTCCGCCCGGAGGAGCGGGCGGCGGCGGCCTCGGTAACCGCGGTGGCGAAAAGCCTGGCCTCGGCGATCGGTCCGCTGCTGGCCGGCGGGCTGCTGGCCGCATCGCCGTTCGGCTGGCCGCTGCTGATCGGCGGCGGGATGAAGGCGACGTATGACCTGCTACTGCTCGCCGGCTTTCGCCATATCAAGCCGCCGGAGGAAGGGTAGGCGTGTTCTTTTTGTGAACAAAAAGAACCAAAAAAACTTTTCCTGACCTCGTTGCCGTTGGCTTGCCTCCCCGGCGGGTTGGGAGCGGTACATGTCAAATGGTTGAAAGTTTTTCGCTCTTATTGCGTCATCTGTTGAGATCTGCGATTCTACTCCCCGGCGTCAGG
>CAIWAJ010000016.1:0-2584 GCA_903910565.1 uncultured Rhodospirillales bacterium | reverse complement strand
GCCAAGGAATTGCTCGATTCCGGCGCCATCGGCGAGGTGTGGGAGCTGAAATGGCGCAACGCCGCCTCGCTCGGCCCGCTCGCCCATGGCAGCCTGCATCCCGGCAATACCGTGATCGGGCTGGTCTCCGAGGCCGAGAAATCCGCGGAATGGTGGCACAGCGCGGCCGATGGCGGCGGCGCCCTGCTCGACTATTGCTGCTACGGCGCCTGCCTCGCCGCCTGGCTGCTCGATGCGCCGCCGGCCAACGTCCAGGCCATGCGCGCCAATTTGATGAGCCCCGGCGACGCCGACGACAACGCCGTGCTGCTGCTCCGCTTCGCCCGTGCCTTCGCCATCATCGAAGCCAGCTGGACCACCATCCATAACGGCATGCCCAACGGGCCGATCCTCTATGGGACGCGCGGCACCATGGTGATCGACGGCGCGGATATCCTGATCTACCGCACCAAAGCCGCCGGGCCGGACGAGATTATCAGAGGCGATGACCTGCCGGTGGGTGAGGCGAGCATCGGCGAGGCCTTCCTGCGCCATCTCGAAACCGGCGCGCCGCTCCACCCCACGCTCGCCATCCCGATGAACCTCGCCGCCACCGCCATCCTTGATGCCGGTATTCGCGCGGCGGGGTCGGGGCGAACCGAGGCGATTGGCGTCTGACGCGGCATCCCGCGGTTGGGATTTTGCGAGCCTAGGCGTTGGGCGCGCGACATCGCCCGCGCATCGCCGTCAGGCCATGCCGGTGAGCGGATCTCCTGAGGGTGTGGGACTGTATGGGGGCGCGCGCACCCGGGCCGCGCGCGGCGCGGGTTGGCAGGGGCTTGCGGCGACATGGGCGCCTCGGCGCGGCTTTACCCACCAGCGCCCGGCCCGCCACGGCGCCGGCACGAGGATCCACTCCACCTCCGGCTCGGACCCCATGTCGATCTCCGCGGCCAGGGGCAGGGCGCAATCCAGCACCCCCGCCAGCGCGCGCGCACGCGGCCGGTCCACGCCCAGGAGGGCGGCCAGCAGCGCGTGCAGCAGCGCGCATATCGCGGCGATGCCGGGCGCGGCGATCGGGGGAGGGGCGGGCAGGCGGGTCATACGGTGAATGTCACTCCCGATTTACAGGAGGAAACTATAAATGACATATCGGTTTGCCGCAAGGTATTTTTTGCGTGGGCCGGAAATTTTCTCCGCCGGCGCCTTTCCCCCCATTTTCCGCGGGGGAAGGGGCGCGCTACCCCTGCCAGCCCGCCGCCGACTGCACGGCGGCGCCGGTGATCTCGCGCATCAGCGCCTCGCCGGCCGCGGTGCGGGCCACGAGCACGCTGCGGCGGTCGCGTGGATCCGGCGCACGCTCGGCGAGGCCGAGGGCGGTCAGCTTGTCGAGCGAGCGGGTGATGACCGACTTCGACACGTCCAGCCGTTGCGCGAGGCCGCGCACGGTATGTTCGCCGTCGACGGAATAGCAGGTCAGGAACACGCCGAGCTGATGCGACGACAAGGCCGGCCCATCGCGGCGGACAAGGCCGACGATGACCTCCCGCAGAATGGCGGCGGCAAGTTCGGGGGGCAGAGTGACCGGAAATTCAGGCTCCTGACTCGGTTCACCCCTTTGTACGGGGCGAGATGACCATCTGGGTCATCCTCGCGGAGCTTCGGGCGGGGTCAAGAAACGTAAGGTAACGCCCGGCTTTTTCAGCTCATTGCGGCTATGCCGCGCAGCGACAATTCGTCCCAGCGCAGGCACGCGACGAACCGCCCGGGCTCGACTTCGGTCATCTCCGGCCGTTCCTGCTTGCACCGCTCGGTGGCATGGCCGCAGCGCGGATGGAAGGCGCAGCCCGGCGGCGGGTTGGCGGGGTCGGCGATTTCCCGCTCCAGGATGATGCGGGTGCTGATCGCATCCGGCACTGGGGTCGGCGCGGCCGACAGCAGGGCCTCGGTATAGGGATGCAGCGGGCGGGAATAGAGCGCCTCGGTCTCGGCCAGCTCCACCATGCGCCCGACATACATGACGGCCACCCGGTCGGCGACGTGCTTCACCACCGAGAGATCATGCGCGACGAACAGAACGGTGAGTTTGAGGCGATCCTGCAAATCCATCAGCAGATTGAGGATCTGCGCCTGCACCGACACGTCGAGCGCGGAAACCGGCTCGTCCGCCACGATCAGCTCGGGGTTGAGGGCGAGCGCGCGGGCGATGCCGATGCGCTGGCGCTGCCCGCCGGAGAAGGCGTGCGGGAAGCGGTTGATGTAGGCGGCCGGCAGCTGCACCAGCTCCATCAGCTCCAACACCCGCCGGCGCCGCTCGGCGCGATCGGTCATGCCGTTGATCAGCAGCGGCTCGCCGATGATGTCGCCAACCACCATGCGCGGGTTGAGCGAGGAATAGGGGTCCTGGAACACCATCTGCATGTGCCGGCGCAGCGGGCGCAGCTGTGCCCGGCTGAGCTTGGCAAGATCGACCGTCTTGCCCGCAATGGTGAAGTTGATTTCCCCGGCCGTGGGCGCCAGCGCGCGGAGAATGCAGCGCGACACCGTGGTCTTGCCGCAGCCGGATTCCCCCACCAGCGCCAGCGTCTCGCCCTTGCGCACCGAG
>CAIWAJ010000015.1:0-9063 GCA_903910565.1 uncultured Rhodospirillales bacterium | reverse complement strand
GGCATGGAACGGAACAGAAAGTATTTTTTTACTCCGTTCACTTGAGAACTCGAATTTTCGGGTCGCGTTGATGCCATGAACCGCGGAATCGAAAACGGAAGTGTGCAACAAAAAGAACCAAAAAAACTTTTCCTGACTTCGTTGCCGTTGGCGTGCCTCCCGGGAAGGGGGGGTGGTACAAGCTATTGGAATGGAAGTTTTTTGCTTCTTTTTTTCAAAAAAGAAGTGCTTCCTTTCGCTTGCCTTGCCTTCTCTTCGTTTTTCGGCTTCTCAAGTGGACAGGGTATTGGTTCTTTTTGTTCACAAAAAGAACCCGCTGTCATCACCATGTCACCCGGCGCACCATTGCCGCCTCGCCCTGCCGGCGCTATCGAACAGCCAGCCGCTCAGGAGCCCCGCCATGTCCCAGCCCGACCCCCGCCTCGCCGAACTCGCCGACATCATCGACGGCAAGGGCCACGGCCAGTACGGCCTGTCCGACATCAACCAGCGCCAGCACGCCCTCCAGGCCGCCCTCCTCGCCGAAGGCGAAAACGCCGGCGCCGCCCTCATCACCGCCGCCCTCCTCCACGATATCGGCCACATGGTCCACAACCTCGGCGACAACCCCGCCGAACACGGCGTCGATGACCGCCACGAGGAACTCGGCCATGACTGGCTGCTCCGCTGGTTCGGCCCCGACGTCACCGAACCCGTCCGCCTCCACGTCGCCGCCAAACGCTATCTCTGCGGCACCGACCCCTCCTATTTCGGCAAACTCTCCAAGGACTCGGTGTTGAGCCTCTCGCTCCAGGGCGGCCCGATGAACGCGGCCGAAATCGCCGACTTCGAAGCCCTCCCGCAATCCCAGGCCGCCGTCCGCCTCCGCCGCTGGGACGAAGGCGCCAAGGTGAAAGACCTCCCCACCCCCGGCTTCGCCCACTTCGCACCCTACGTCGCCGTCTGCCTCAAACCCCAGAGCTGAGCGTCGAGGGAAGCGAGCGCTTCTTTTTTGAAAAAAAGAAGCAAAAAACTTTTATTCACTCGGTGCGTACCGCTTGCCGCCGGCGGAGCCGTGTGATGAGCGGATATAACGCTCCGAAATAGGAATTTAACTGTAAATAACGATCAAATACCTTGATTCGTGGCGCACAATCATCTATATTCCGAGGTCTCAATCCAGGAGACCTCATGCCAGCCCCGACCCGATCCATCCAGGACGCCGCGTCCGCCATCGCGCAAGCGATCGGCGCGATTCTGCGTGCCATGTTGGATGCGGTGTTCGGCGATATCTCCGGCCTCGCTCCGCGCCACCCGATCGTCCGCGCCCATGCGCGAGCCGTCCGCCATATCGAGCGCTACGTCGCTGCCCTCGCCGTCGCGCTTGCCACGCCCGCAGCGGCTGCGAGCGACGACGCCCCCCTCACGCCCGCGCCGCGCCCGGACTCCGTCCTCCCCCTGTCCCGCCCCGCGGAACGCGCCCCCGTTCTCACCCGGCCATTGTCCAGCCCCCACCACGCCCTGCTCCGACGCCAGCAATCCCGCGCCCCACCCCAATACACCCTAAGAAGCACCTCATTTTCGCGCGCCCATTTTGTTCCGATATCGTAATAAAAAGCTGATAATCCACTGACCCAAAACGAATAAAAGTTTTTTGCTTCTTTTTTCCCAAAAAAGAAGCGCTTCCTTCCCCTCTTGCCGCCGTACGTAATGTTATATTATAACATACCGCACCATGCGCCATCTCCTCCTCGCTTTCCTGCTCCTCCTCCCCCAGGCCGCCCGCGCCGACACCCCCGTCACCGTGCTGGCCTCGTTCTCGGTGATCGCCGACATCGCCCGCCAGATCGGCGGCCCGAACGTGTCCGTCACCTCCCTGGTCGGCCCCAACCAGGACCTCCACGCCTTCGAGCCCCGCCCCTCCGATGCCCGGGCCATCGCCGGCTCAGATCTGGTCATCCTCAACGGCCTGGGCATTGAGGGCTGGATCGCCCGCATGCAGGGCGCCGCCAAACCTCGCCGCCCCCCGGTCATCGCCACCACGGGCGTCAAACCCCGCACCATGACCGAGGACGGCAAGACCGTCACCGACCCCCACGCCTGGCAGGATGTCCGCAACGCCGCGCTCTACGCCGCCAACATCCGCGACGCCCTGGTCCAGGCCGACCCAGCCCATGCCGCCGCCTACCAGGCGGCCACCACCGCCTACATCGCCCGGCTCGTGGCGCTCGATGCCGAAACCCGCACCGCCTTCGCCGCCATCCCTCGCGACCGCCGCCGCGTGGTGACCAGCCATGACGCGCTGGGCTATTTCGGCGCCGCCTACGGGATCGACTTCCGCGCCCCCTTGGGCATGTCGACGGAAATCGAACCCTCCGCCAAGGAACTCGCGAGCCTCATCCGCCAGATCCGCCGCGACAACATCCGCGCCTTGTTCCTGGAAAACGTCGGGCGGGACGTATTGCTGGAGCAGGTCTCCCGCGAAACCAAGGTCCGCATCGGCGGCCAGCTATTCTCCGACGCCCTCTCCCCGCCGGACGGCCCCGCCGGCACCTATATCGACATGATCCGCCACAACACCGCCGCCCTCCTCGCCGCCCTGCGTTGACCTGCCATGCCCCGGGATGACTGGTCCGCGCCGGTAATCCGGGGCAAACCCGGCGCCCCGCAGACCGAGGGAGTGGAAACCATGGATACGATCACCTACTGGCAGGGCGCCTGGCATGACGGCAGCCCCAACGTCATGGGCCCGCGCGACCACGCCTTCTGGCTCGGCTCGATCATTTTCGACGGCGGCCGCGCCTTCGGTGGCCTCGGCCCCGATCTCGACCTCCACGCCGCCCGCGCCGTCCGCTCCGCCCACGCCCTCGGCCTCAAGCCCTCGATGACCGCCGAGCAGATCCACACCCTCATGCTCGAGGGGATCCGCAAATTCCCCGCCGACGCCGAGCTCTACGTCCGCCCGATGTTCTGGGCCACCAAGGGCGGCAAGGGGCCGATCTCGATCGACGGCGACAGCGTCGCCTTCCTGCTCTGCATCTACGTCTCCCCGATGCCGAAAGGCGGCGGATTGACCCTCGGCCTCTGCCGCTCCATCCGCCGCCCGACGCCGGAGAGCGCGCCGACCGACGCGAAAGCCTCCTGCCTCTACCCCAACTCCGCCCGCGGGGTCGCCGAGATGCTGGAGCGCGGGTTCACCAATGGTGTCGTGCTCGATGCACTGGGGAACGTCTCCGAGACCTGCTCCTCCAACATCTTCCTCGGGATTGGCGGCAAGGTCGTCACCCCCGTCCCCAACGGCACCTTCCTCGCCGGCATCACCCGCTACCGCACCATCCAGCTCCTTCGCGAGGCCGGGGTGACGGTGGAGGAGCGCACCGTGAAGCCGCATGAGCTCGATACCGCGGACGAGCTGTTCACCACCGGGAATGCCGGCAAGGTGCAGCCGGTCACCCGCTATGAGAGCCGCGACCTGCAGCCCGGCCCGTTCAGCCGCCTCGCCAATGACCTCTATATGCAATACGCCGCCAATTGCCGGGTGATCTGAACACCGGGTTTGAAGCGGCGCCGCGGACCGCGTAGTCTGCCGGCTTCCACGGGGAGGCCGGCATGAACACGCTGCGAGGCAATCAGGGGCCGCGGTATCGCCACACCCCCGGCGAGTCCGCGGCCTACGAGACCATCCGGGTCGAGAAACTCACGCCCATCATCGGCGCCGAAATCACCGGCGTCGATCTCGCCGATCTCTCCAACCGTCAGTTCGACGAGGTGCACCGCGCACTCGCCGAGAACGCGGTGATCTTCTTCCGCGACCAACGCCTGACCCCCCGCCAGCACCTCGATTTCGGCCGCCGCTTCGGCGAACTGCACATCCACCCCGCCGCCCCCCACGAGGCGGGCGAGCCGGCGCTGATGAAAATCTACGCCGACGCCAACTCGCCGCGCGCCAACGGCGAGGGCTGGCACAGCGACGTCTCTTGCGACGAACTGCCCCCGATGGGCAGCGTGCTCTACATCAAGCAATGCCCGCCCCACGGCGGCGACACGCTGTTCGCCTCGATGTACGCCGCCTGGGAGGCGCTGTCCGATCGTATGAAGACCTATCTCGACGGCATGGTCGCGGTGCATGACGGCGAGGAAGTCTATCGCGGCACCTACGCCAATTTTGGCGTGCAGGACCGGCCGAGCTACCCCAAGGCCGAGCACCCCGTGGCACGCACCCATCCCGTCACCGGCCGCAAGGCGCTCTACGTCAACCGCGGCTTTACCCGCCGCCTGCTCGGCGTGCCGCGCGACGAAAGCGAGGCGGTGCTGCGCTATTTGTTCGAGCACGCGGAGAACCCGCTGTTCCAGTGCCGCTTCCGCTGGACCGAAAACACGGTGGCCTTCTGGGATAATCGCTGCACCCAGCACCGCGCGATGTGGGACTACTGGCCGCACACCCGCAGCGGCAACCGGGTGACCATCCTGGGAGAACGACCCGTCTGAGCCTGCCATAATCGTGAAGGGAAAACGGCCATGAAGGTCGGAATGTCAATGAACATGCTCACCAAGCCCGGGCGCTCCGACGCCTCGGTGCTGGCCGACCATCTCGCCCTCGGCGCCCTGGCGGAGCCGCTCGGCTTCGACTCGCTGTTCGCCCTCGAACACCATTTCACCGGCTACGCCATGTCGCCCGATCCGGTGCAACTGCTGAGCTATTTCGCGGGGATGACCAGGCGCATCACGCTCGGTACCTCGGTGATCGTGCTGCCCTGGCACGACCCCATTCGGGTCGCCGAGCAGATCGCGCTGCTCGACATCCTCTGCGGCGGGCGCTGCCTGTTCGGCTTCGGCCGCGGGGCGGCGAGCGTGGAATATGCCGGCTTCCGCGTCCCCATGGACGAGGCCCGCGCCCGCTTCGTCGAGTCCGCCAAGATCGTCACTATGGCACTCGCCGAGGAAAGCTTCGAATACAAGGGCGAATTCTTCGACATCCCCCGCATGTCGATCCGCCCGCGGCCGATCTCACACCCGGAACGCCGCTTCTTCGCCTCCTCGGTAAGCCCGGAATCGGCGGAGGTGATGGCCAGGCTCGGCTTCGGCATGCTGGTGATCATGCAGAACGAGTGGAACAAGGCCGCCGCCGACATCCACCGCCATCGCGCCTTGGCCCGCGAAATGGGCCACACCCCGCGCCCGCCGGTGGTCTCCACCAATATCTCAATCGCCCCCACCCGCGCCGAGGCGCGCGATCGGGCGGCGACCTATCTCAGCCGCAAATGGGATTCAATCGACGCCCACTACAAATTCTCCGACGGCCATCTCGGCAGCGTGAAGGGCTACGAGTCCTACGGCGCGGTGGCCAAGACCTACTCCAAGCTGAAGGAGGAGACCCACCGCGCCAAGGCGACGGATTTCTACGTGTCCATCCAGATCTGCGGTACCCCCGAGGATTGCCTGGAACAGATCGCCGAGCTCACCCGCCTGACCGGGCTCGACCATCTCACGGCCGAGTTCTCATTCGGCGGCATGCCGGCCGAGGATGCGCAGGTCAATCTGCGCCTCTTCGCCGACCAGGTGATGCCGATCCTGCAGCGCGACCTTGCCTTCCGCGGTGGCGGGGAGCCCCAGGCGGTGATTGCCGAGGCGGCGGTGACCAAGACGAAGGATATTTTTGCGCCAGCTTAAGGAAGGAAGGTCTTCTTTTTCTGAAGAAAAAGAAGCAAAAAGACTTTTTATCCGTTTGGTGTGGAGCTGCTCCGGAAACACCGAGCCAAACGGATAGAAGTTTTTTGGTTCTTTTTTCAAAAAAGAACCGCTTGCTTCCCTTACCTAGGCGGCACCGCCCCCGGCCTGCGCATAATCAACAGCAGGAACAACGGCACGATCACCACAAGGCTCATCATCTGGTAGTCGTTGGCGTAGGCGATGATCTGGGCCTGCCGATCGATGATCGCCTCCAGCGTCTCCGCCCCGCGGGCGATCGTGGGGTCGAGCAGGCGGCCGATCGCGTCGTGCTGCTGGAAGATGCGGTTGAACGGCGTGATGTAGCTCGTCATGTCGGCGTGCGAGACCTGGCTGGTGCGGACCAAGGTGAATGAGGTCACCGACACGCCGATCGCCGCCCCGATATTGCGCGCGAGGTTCTGCATCGCCGCCGCATCCGCGCGGTAGCGGGCGGGCAGGGTGGCGAAGGCCACCACCGTCATCGGGTTGAACACGAAGCCCATCGAGAAGCCCTGGAAGATCAGGGTGGTGGTCATCTGCGCCGCCGACATGTCGGGCGACCAGGTCGCCATCATGCGCATGGAGATGAACAGCCCGACCAGCCCGAAGGCCATCAGCTTGCGCTGGTCGACGTAGCGGCCGCCGAGGCGGCTGGCGATCAGCATCGCCGCCATGGTGCCAAAGCCGCGCGGGGCCATGGTGGTGCCGGCGGTGGAGACCGGGAAGCCGGCTAGGTTCTGCAGGAAGGGGGCGATCAGCGCCGAGCTCGCCATCAGGATGGTGCCGGTACAGAACATCATCGCGGCCGAGGCCGCGAAATTGCGGTCCTTGAACAGCGCGACGGGGAGGAAGGGGCGATCCGAGGTCAGCATATGGACGATGAAGAGATAGATGCCGAGCCCGGCGAGGACGAATTCGACCAGGATTTCCCGCGAGCTGAACCAATCCTCGGTCTGCCCGCGATCAAGCGCCAATTGAAGCGCGCCGATGCCAAGCGCCAGGGCCGCGAAGCCGGTCCAGTCGAATGTCAGGTCGGCCCGCGGCGGGGTCTTCGGCATGAAGATGATGAGGCCGGTGGTCGCGAGCAGGCCGAAGGGGAGGTTGACGTAGAACACGTAGCGCCACTCGAACGCGTCGGTGAGGTAGCCGCCCAGCGTCGGGCCCATGATGGGGCCGACCATGATGCCGATGCCGAAAATCGCCATCGCCTGGGCGCGCTTCTCGAAGGGGTAGATGTCGAGCATCACCGCCTGGGACAGCGGGGCCAGGGCGGCGCCGCAAATGCCCTGGAAAATGCGGAAGAACACCATCTGGTCCAGCGTCTGCGCCGCGCCGCACAGCATGGAGCTTCCGGTGAAGCCGATCATCGAGGCGACGAACAGGTTCTTCCGCCCGAAGCGCTGGGCGAGCCAGCCGACCGGGGCGGTCATGATCGCGGAAGCGATGACGTAGGAGGTCAACACCCACGTCACCTGGTCAATGGTGGTGTTCAGACTGCCCTGCATATAGGGCAGCGCGACGTTGGCGATCGTGCTGTCGAGGATCTGCATCAACGTCGCCGTCATGCAGCAGACGGTGAGAATCCCCCGGTTGGGTACCGGGTGGACAATCGCCGGGGCAGCGGACGTGGTTGCGCTCAATACGGGGCGTCCGCGCCGTCGAAGTCCTTGATCGTGCCGACCGCCGCCTGCTGGGTCTCGCGCAGCTGCTCGCCCTTATCCTCGACCTCGCGGAAGACCCGGAGGAAGTTGCCGCCGGCGACACCGATCACCGACTTGTCCGACCAGCCGCGCCGGAGCAGTTCGGCGATGAGGAAGGGGAAGCGCGAGACATCCTCAAGCCCCACCGGCGTGGTGGGGACGCCGAAGAAGTCCGACCCGATGCCGAGATGCTTGATGCCGATCCGGTTGGCGATGTACTCGATGTGATTGACGACGTGATCGAGGTTCGCCTTCGGGCAGGGGCCATGGGTCTGTTCGCGGGCGCGAATGGCGTCCACCCGGCTGGTGCCGAAATCATTGGCCAGCGCCTTGCGCACCGGCTCCATCCAGGCATGCACCTCGGGGTTGAGGAAGTCGGGGATGAAGGTGGCCATCACCAGGCCGCCATTGGCCGGCACCCGGTCCAGCACGTCATCGGGCACATTGCGCGGATGGTCGCACAAGGCGCGGGCGTTGGAATGGGAGAAGACGATCGGCGCGGTGCTGGTGTCGAGCACGTGATGCATCACCGAGGGCGCGACATGGGCGCAATCGACGATCATGCCGAGCCGGTTGAGCTCGCCGACCACGGCCTTGCCGAAAGCGGTCAGCCCGCCATGGCGCGCCACGTCGGTGGTGCTGTCGCACCAGTCGAGCGTGCCATTATGGCAGAGGGTCATCAGCCGGGCGCCCATGGCGTGCCAGACGCGCAGGGGGGCCAGGCTGTTTTCGAGCCCGACGCCGCCTTCGACCGACATCAGGACGCCCATTTTGCCCATCCGCCGGGCGCGGGCGAAATCGACCGCCTTGTCGACCAGGAGGAAGGCCTCGGGGTAGAGGTCGGTCATGCGGCGGATGATGTCGAGCTGCTCGAGCGTCGCGCGGCCGGGGTGCGGGATATCCGTGGGGATGAAGGCCGCGAAGACCTGGCCGGAGACCTGACCCTTGCGCATCCGCGGGATGTCCGTGTCCCCGTCATTGTGCACTTTGCGCAGATCATAGCCCGCGACGTCGCCCTTGGCGCCGGTGCGTTGCCGGATCACCCAGGGAAGGTCGTTGTGCCCATCGATCAGCGGCACCTTCGCGAGCAGCTCGCGTGCCTTGGTCAATGCCTGCGCCTTCGTCAACGCCCCCGCCGTCTTCGCCTTGCGCCCCATGGTAACCCCCGTGAAATCTGTCAAGCCGCAACATTGCGCCCGTCATCGTGCCGCAACAAGCCCGGCCTGCCGCGATGCTGCTAGGAAGTACACCTTTTTTGAAAAAAAAGGAGTAAAAAACTTTGACCCATCTGGTGCGCGCTGCTCCCACCTATCGGCGGGGAGTGCGCCAACGGCATGGACCGGAGTGCGACGTTTTTTGGTTCTTTTTGTTCACAAAAAGAGCACCCTTCCCGTCCTGAAAACGCCCCCCCCCAAACTGCCCCGTGGCCAAACCCCGGAAGTTCTGCTTAGCTCTCGGGTAGACGACGGTGGCCCGCAAGGGCTGAAACGGGAATGCGGCGCCGGGTAACCGGTTTCCGCGGCTGCCCCCGCAACTGTAGGCGAAGAGCGTTCGCCCCCATTGTGCCATTGACCCGATGCGGGCCGAGAAGGCGGGGGCGGCTGCGGAACCAGGTTCCGCGCTTCGTGAGCCAGGAGACCGGCCGGCGTCGAGAGTGTTAGCGCGCGACGGGCGG
>CAIWAJ010000014.1:0-1899 GCA_903910565.1 uncultured Rhodospirillales bacterium | reverse complement strand
CCCTCGGCCCGCCGGTCGAGCGCCAGCACCGCGCCCGCCTCGCCGGCCAGGATCACGCCCTCGGCCCGCCGGTCGAGCGCCAGCACCGCGCTGCCTCGCCGGTCAGGATCGCGCCCTCGGCCCGCCGGTCGAGCTCCCGCACCGCGTCGCCTCGGCGGCTAGGATCGCGCCCTCGGCCCGCCGGTCGAGCTCCTGCACTGCGCCGCCCTCACCGGTCAGGATCGCGCCCTCGGCCCGCCGGTCGAGCGCCAGCACCGCGCCCGCCTCGCCGGCCAGGATCACGCCCTCGGCCCGCCGGTCGAGCGCCAGCACCGCGCTGCCTCGCCGGTCAGGATCGCGCCCTCGGCCAGCCGGTGGAGCTCCCGCACCGCGTCGGCCTCGCCGGCCAGGATCATGCCCTCGGCCAGCCGGTCGAGCGCCACACCGCCGCGCCAACTGTCTCAATAGGGCAAGCCCTAGTGAGTCGTATCACGATGCCTCGGATTGTGTCTCATACAAATTATCTTTGACATTTGGGACGTATCGCGCGATAACGTCTAAGACTTCATTGGAACAAGAGGCACCCCATGGCACGCAAAACCGCACCCGCCCCGATCCCTGCCGAGTCTGGCGCCGTCATCGGCTACGCGCGCACCTCCACCATTGAACAAGAGGCCGGCCTTGCCGCGCAGGAACGGGATTTGCGGGCCGCCGGTTGTGCCCGCGTGTTCTCTGAACAGGTTTCCAGCGTCGCCACCGTCCGCCCGCAACTCGCGGCGGCGCTCGACTACCTCCGGCCGGGTGACGTGCTGGTTGTCACCAAGCCGGACCGGCTGGCCCGCAGCACCTCCGATCTGCTCGGTATCGTCGAAACCCTAAAGGGCCGGGGCGTGGGCCTGCGCATCCTCTCCATGGGCGGCGGCGAGCTCGACACGCGCAGCCCTACCGGGTTGCTCATGGTGACGATGCTCGGCGCCATCGCGGCCTTTGAGCGTGAGCTCATGCTTGAACGCCAGCGCGAGGGCATCCGCCGCGCCGCCGAGGAAGGCAAATACAAGGGCCGGGCTCCCACCGCCCGCGCCAAGGCGAAGCAGGTTGCCGAGCTCGTCGCGGAAGGGGTCGGGCCGAGTGAGATTGCCCGCCGTCTCGGCATCGGTCGGGCCAGCGTCTACCGGATCATTGGCGGCGCTGGCGAAGCCTGAGCGGACCGTAAACCAACATTGGCCGGGTGCATCCCCGGCCGCACCTAGGTAGAGGCGGCAGCCGGCGCGCCCTCGATTCTCGCGATTGCGGCCCGGTATTTCGCGATCCGCTCGAAGTCCCTCGGCTCCGGTGCGGCGATGCGTGACAGGTCGCAGTTGTCGCGCATGTCGGCCAGTTTGACGGATCGGCCGATAGGGTCTGCCGCCGCGCGCCGCACAAAATCATCATAGCCCTCGCCCTCGCGCTTGGTGACGGAATCGAGTGCCGCGATGATCTGGGGTGCGAAACCTTCGGCCCGCAGCCGGTCGGGCGTCCAGCCTGGGCAGTCTTCGCAAACGTCGTGCAAGACGGCGGTAATGCGCTCATCGGTCGAGGATACGGCCAGCATGACGCGCAGGGGATGCAGGATGTAGGGCGCGCCGGCCTTGTCGATCTGGCCGGCATGGGCCTCAACGGCGATGGCAATGGCGCGTTCAAGGGTGCTCATGTTGTGGGTACGGTTCCTGTTGGGTTGGGACAATTCGCCGGCCGTGACCGGCCTCGGCCAGGGCTTGCCATTTACGCGAGGCGCAACCGCCGTTGTGCCGCACTGCCGGGCTCGCCCTCCATCATTGCGCGGATGCGCTCTCCATTCTTGTCCGCTGCCGCTCGCCCCTGGTCGGGCGAAAGGTGGCTGTAACGCTCGGTCGTGCTCGCTTGGCGGTGCCCTAGCAGCCT
>CAIWAJ010000013.1:0-10442 GCA_903910565.1 uncultured Rhodospirillales bacterium | reverse complement strand
GCCTGATCCGCCGCCCCGCCGCGATGCACCGCGGCGCGAATGCCGAGCGGGATCGAGACCAGCAGCGAGGCGGCCAGCGAGAGCCCGGCGAGCATGAGGGTCAGCGGCAGGGCTTGCCGCACCATGCCCGCCACCGGCCGCCCGCCCATGAAGCTGTTGCCCATATCCCCCGACAGCATGCCACCGAGGAAGCTCGCGTACTGCACGCCGAACGGCCGGTCGAGCCCGAGGGCCTTGCGGATGTTCTCGAGATCCTTCGCGGTGATTGACCCCGCACCCTCCGCCAGCATCACCGCGGGGTCGCCCGAGAGGCGCACCGCCCAGGCCACCAGCAAGGTGACCACCAGAACGACGAAGATCGCGAGCGCGAGCCGCCCGAGCAGGAAGCGGCCCACGCGCGCGCGCCGTCAGTCGACCGAGACGCCGGCGAGGCGGAAGCGGTTATCCGGCGGCACCACCAGCCCCTTCACCCGCTTGTTCACCCCGTAATAGGTATCGAGGTTGTAGAGCGGCAGCTCCAACGCGTGCTCGGCGACGAAGTTGGCGATCTTCTGCAACGCCTTCTGGCGCTCCCCCCGGTCGGCGATGCTGCGCTGGGCCTCCAGCATGGTGTCGAGCGCGGGGTCCTTGTCGTAGGGGTTCCAGCGCTCGCCGCTGTGGTACATCAGGTAGGCGGTGTTGTCGTAGTCGAAGGTCCAGCCGCCCCAGCCCATGGCGAACATCTCGCCGGTCTTGCCGTTGGGGATGATGTCGTTGGTGAACAGGTTCATCTCGAACGGCCGCACCTGCGCCTTCAGCCCCACCGCGCTGAGATACCCGGCCACCGCCTGCGCCACTTCGCGGAAGGTGGTGTTGTTGGAGGGGAAGTCGAGCGACACCGTGGCGCCGGGCGGCAGCTTGGCCTCGGCAATCAGCTTCTTCGCCGCCGCGGGGTCGAAGGGCACCGGCTTCTGCGCCGGGTCGAACCCGAAGGACAGCGTGCTCTGGAAGCTGGTGACGGGCTTGGCATGGCCCTGCAGGATCTGCTTGACGATCGCCTCGCGATCCACCGCCAGCACGATCGCCTTGCGCACCCGCTCGTCCTTGGTCGGGCCATTGGCGGTGTTGAAGCGCGCCACCTGCACGGTCGGGCCGGTGGTCGACAGCAGTTGCAGATGCGCGGTGCTGGTGATCGCCCCGATCATCCCGATCGGTACCTGCGAGGCGACGTCAACCCGGCCGGCCTGCAACTCGGCCACCTGGGTGGCCGGCTCGACGATGAATTTGAACACCACCTTGTCGAGCTTCGGCGTGCCGTCCCAGTGATGGCCGCTGGGCTCCAGCGTGAGCGCCACCTTGTTCTCGTAGCTGGCCACCTTGAACGGCCCGGTGCCCACCGGCGCCGCCGCGAATCCCTGGCTGCCCTTCTCGGTGACGTATTTCGGCGGCACCATCATCGCGCCATAGCCGGCGAGCTTGGTGATCATCACCGGGTCGGGCCGCTTCAGCACGATGTCCACGCTATAGGGATCGATGATCTCCACCGCGCCGATCGAGGTGTAGTTGGATTGCTGCGGCCCCTTGGCGCCCTCGGGGCCAAGCAGGCGCTCCATGGTGAATTTCACCGCCTCGGCGTTGAACGGCTCGCCGTTGTGGAACGTCACCCCCTCGCGCAGCTTGAAGCGCAGCCGCATGCCCTGGTCCAGCACTTCCCAGGATGTGGCGAGGCCGGGCTTGAGGTTGAGCTGCTCGTCGCGCATCACCAGCCCGTCGAAGATGCTGGAGCCGACGGCGCCCCAGGAGAGCAGGAAGGTGGCGATCGGGTCCCAGTTGTTGGGGTCCTGCACTTGGGCGATGGTCAGCGTACCGGCTGCCTGCGCCTGGGGCACGGGCACGGCCGCGACGGCAGCGATGAGGGTGGTGGCGGAGGCGAGTTGGCGGAGGCGCATGCGTGTCTCCCGACGATCGTGAAGCCCCACAGTCTGGCCAGCGTCCCCCCCGCGTCAAGCGCCGTCTGGACAGCGCAACGGCCGCGCCCTATGGCCAGCTTTGAGCGGCCAGCCGGGAGCGTCCATGCGCATTCTCTACAGTCATCGGATCCAGTCGCGCGACGGGCAGAGCGTGCATGTCGACGAGCTGATCGCCGCCCTGCGGGCCGAGGGGCACGAGGTGCTGGTGGTCGGCCCGAGCTTCTATGACAACGCCTCCTTCGGCGGCGGCAGCGGTTTCGTGGATTTCGTGCGCAAGCTGCTGCCCGGCGCGCTCGGCGAGGTGGCGGAGCTGGCCTACAACATCCCCGCCTACCGCCGCCTGCGCGCGGCCTGCCGGGAATTCCGGCCGGATGCGATCTATGAGCGCTGCAATCTCTATTTCCTCGCCGGAACCTGGCTGGCGCGGCGCACCAAACTGCCCTTCCTGCTCGAGGTGAACTCCCCCCTCGCCGCCGAGCGCACCAAGTTCGGCAACCTCCGCCTCACCACCCTGGCCCACCGGCTGGAGCGCTACACCTGGAAAACCGCCGATCGCGTGCTGCCGGTCACCGGCGTGCTGAAGCGCATCCTGGTCGCCAACGGCGTGCCGGAGGGGCGGATCGAGGTGATCCACAACGGCATCGTGCTCTCCCGCTTCGATGACCCGCCTTCCCGTCCGGCGGGCGAACCCGTCACCCTCGGCTTCGTCGGCTTCGTGCGTGCCTGGCACGGGCTCGACGAGGTGATCCGCGAAATCGCCGCTCGCCGTGAGATGGCGTTGAAACTTACCGTGGTGGGCGACGGCCCGGTGCGCGGCGAGTTGGAGGCCCAGGCGGCGTCGCTGGGTATTTCCGAGCGGCTCGACTTCAAGGGTGTCGTCCCCCATGCGGCGGTTCCGGGCTATGTCGCGGGGTTCGACATCGCCTTGCAGCCCAAGGTGACCGAATACGCCTCGCCGCTGAAAATCTTCGACTACATGGCCGCCGGCCGTGCCATCGTGGCGCCCGATCAGCCCAATATCCGCGAAATCCTCACCCACGAGCGCACCGCTTTGCTGTTCGACCCCGACGCGCCCGGCGCGATGTGGGCGGCAGTGGCACGGCTGATCGAGGATGAAGCACTCCGCTTGCGCCTCGGCGCCGCAGCGCGGGCGGAGCTTGAGGCGCGCGACTATACCTGGCGCGGCAACGCACGTCGCGTCGCCGGCATCGCCGAAACCATAAGACGGGAAAAGGAAACCGCCCGATGATCACCCGCGAGCAGCTCGCCGAGCTCGATGCCGATGACACCCTCGCCCCGATGCGCGGGAGGTTCCATGTGCCCGAGGGGGTGATCTACCTCGACGGCAATTCCCTCGGCGCCATGCCCAAGGCAACCGCGGCCCGGGTGGCCGAAGTGGTGCGGCAGGAATGGGGCGAGGGGCTCATCCGCTCCTGGAACGACGCCGGCTGGATGGACATGCCCTTCCGGATCGGCGCGAAAATCGCCCGGCTGATCGGCGCGGCGGAGGGCAACGTGATCGTGGCCGACAGCACCTCGGTCAACCTCTTCAAACTGCTCGGCGCGGCGCTGGCCGCCCGGCCGGACCGGCGGGTGATCCTCAGCGAGCGCGGCAATTTCCCGACCGACCTCTACATGGCCGAGGGCCTCGCTTCCCTCCTCGACCGCGGGCACATCCTGCGGCAGGTCGAGGCCGGGGAGATCGCGGGGGCGATCGATGAGGACACCGCGGTGGTGATGTTGACCCATGTGAACTACCACACCGGGGCGATGTTCGACATGGCGGCGATCACCGAAGCGGCCCACGGGAAGGGCGCGCTGATGCTGTGGGACCTCGCGCATTCCGCCGGCGCGGTACCGGTCGATCTCGCGGGGTGCGGGGCGGATATGGCGGTCGGCTGCGGCTACAAGTTCCTCAACGGCGGGCCGGGGGCACCGGCGTTTTTGTATGTGGCGGATCACCTGCTGCCCGGCATTCAATTCCCGTTGACGGGGTGGCTTGGGCACGCGGCGCCTTTTGCCTTCGAGGGGTCGTATCGTCCGGCGCCGGGGATTGCGGCCGGGTTCGTCGGCTCGCCGGCGGTGATCAGCATGTCGGCGTTGGAGGTCGGCATCGATATCGCGCTCGATGCGCCGATTGCGGGGGTGCGGGCGAAATCGGTGCGGCAGACCCGGATGTTTGCCGAGCTGGTGGAGCAGGAATGCGGCGGGCATGGGCTGGTGCTGGCTTCCCCCCGGGAGGCGGCGCGGCGAGGGAGCCAGGTGTGCTTCGCGCATCCGCAGGCCTACCCGATGATGCAGGCGCTGATTGCGCGCGGGGTGATCGGTGATTTCCGGGCGCCCGATATTCTTCGGTTTGGCATCACCCCGCTGTACCTTCGCTACATCGATCTGTGGGACGCGGTCGCGATCCTGCGGGACGTGCTGGCCTCCGGCGCGTGGCGGCAGGAGCGGTTTCAGACGCGGCGCAAGGTGACCTGAGTTTTAATCCGGTTTAGCGTGACGTCTTCCACACTCAGGGGAGACGACCCATGCGCAAGCTGCTGTCCATCGCCGGCCTCGCTCTGTTGGCTTTCACGACCCAGGCACGCGCGGATTCCATCGATGGCGCCTGGTGCCAGGAGGCCGGCAAGCGGCTGACGATCAGCGGGCCGAGCATCGTGACCCCCGGCGGGACCCGCATGCAGGGGCTCTATGACCGGCACGGCTTCACCTACACCGTTCCGGCCGGGGAGCCGGGGGCGGGGGGGACGGTCGATATGCGGCTGCTCGGTGAGCACGACATGGAATCGCGGGCTGGCGCCAATGGGCCGATCGAGCATTGGCGGCGGTGTGGGCCGGCGACGGGCTAGGCCATGAGCGTGATGGTCACCGGGGGGACCGGGTTCGTCGGGTTGAACCTGGTCGAGGCGTTGCTGGCGCGGGGCGAGCATGTGGTCGCGGTCGGGCTCGATGGGGTTCCTCCGGTGGCGGCGGCGAAATTCGCCGCATTGCCGGGCCGGCTCGACAGCGTGCGGGCGGATGTGACCGATGCGGCGGCGATGGCGGGGCTGATGCGGGCGCATGGGGTGGATCGGCTGTTCCCCTTCGCGGCCATCACCTCCGGGCCCGATCGCGAGCGGGACATGCCGGAACGGGTGATCGAGGTGAACCTGCTGGGCTTCATGGCGCAGCTTCGCGCGGCGCGGGAGGTCGGCGTCGGGCGGATCATCGCGCCGTCCTAGGCGTCGGTCTATGGCGAGAGTTTCTTCAGTCATGCCTGGCTCGATGAGGTGAACACCCCGCCGGTACCGACGGGGGTGTATGGGGTGACGAAATACGCGGTGGAGCGTTCGGGTTTGCGGCTCGCGGAGTTGTGGGGGCTTGATCTCGTGGTGGCGCGGATTGGCGGGGTGTTCGGGCCGTGGGAGCGGGATACCGGGTTGCGCGACATGATCGGGCCGCATTGGCATCTCGCGCAGCACGCGGTGAGCGGGCGGGCGGCGGTGCTTCCGGCGGAGATACCGGCCTATACCTGGGTGTATGCGCGCGATGTGGTGGCGGGGTTGCTGCATCTGCTCGATCTCAAGGAGCCTCCGTATCGGGTGTTCAATGTCTGCTCGGGGATGGCGTGGGGACCGGTGATTACGCACTGGGCGGAGCGGTTGGCGCGGGACTTTCCGGGGTTCACCTGGCGGCAATCGGCGGATCCGGCCGAAGTGACCGTTCGGTTCAGCGAGACACGACCGCGGGGGATCATGGATGTGGCGCGGATCGGCGGCACCGGATGGGCGCCGAAATTCGGGCCGGAGGCGGCCTATAACGATTACGCCGCGTGGCTGGCGGCGACTCCGGGCGGGTTGGCGCCCTGAGCATGGGCTGGCATCTGCGTGGACTTCAGCCGGGGGATCTCGGCTGGGTGATTTCGCGGCACGGTTCGCTGTATGCGGCCGAGTTCGGCTGGGACGTGAGCTTCGAATGGATGGTGGCGGGGATCGCGGCGGGGATCATGGAGCGTTTCGATCCGGCGCGGGAGGCGGCGTGGATTGCGGAGTTGGATGGGGCTCCGGTGGCTTCGGTGTTTCTGGTGCGGGCGTCGGACGAGGTGGCAAAGCTGAGGCTGTTGATCGCCGACCCCGCGGCGCGGGGCCTGGGGATCGGGGCGCGGCTGGTGCGGGAATGCACGCTGTTCGCGCAAGCCGCGGGGTATCGGCGGATTACCTTGTGGACGCACTCGATCCTGACCGCGGCGCGGCGGCTCTATACGGCGGAGGGGTATCGGATGGTGGCGAGCGGGCCGATCAGCGCGTTCGGGGTGGAGCTGACCGAAGAGACCTGGGAACTTGATCTGGCGGAATTGAAGGAAGGGAGTGCTTCGTGAGCGATTATTTCTACGAACCCCGCAAGGGGCATGGGCTGCCGCATGATCCGTTCAAGGCGATCGTGGCGCCCCGGCCGGTGGGGTGGGTGACCACGGTGGACGGGCAGGGGCGGGTGAATCTCGCGCCCTACAGCTTCTTCAACGCGATCTCCTCCCGCCCGCCGATGGTGTTCTTCTCGACCGAGGGGTGGAAAGACAGCGCGCGCAACGTGGAGGAAACCGGGGAGTTCGTGTGCAACCTGGTGTCCCGCGATCTCGCCGAGGCGATGAACGAAACCGCGGCACCCATGGCCTACGGCGAAAACGAGATGATCCGCGCCGGGCTGGCCGCCGCGCCCTCGACCCTGGTGCGCCCGCCCCGGGTGGCGCGGGCGGTGGCGGCGCTGGAATGCCGGAAGACGGCGATCATCCGGCTCTCGGACGTGGATGGGGTTGCGATGGATACCTGGATGATCCTGGGCGAAGTCGTCGGCGTGCATATCGACGGGGCGTTCCTGAAAGACGGCATCTTCGATACCGCGGCGGCGCGGCCGGTGGCGCGGTGCGGGTATGCGGGGGATTACGCGGAGGTGACGTCGCTGTTTCAGATGACGCGGCCGCCGGTTTAGGGAAGGAAGCGCTTCTTTTTTGGGAAAAAAGAAGCAAAAAACTTTTATTCGTTTGGGGTCAAGGGGTTGTAGAAAATTTGTTGCTATATCGTAATGATATGGGCGTGCGAAGCCGGGAGGGGGTCAAGGGGTTTTTCGCGGTGGGGCTGGGTTGCGGGGGATTGGTGGGGGGTGTGGGGACGGCGTGCGGCGCGGAATTTTGACGCCGCGCGGGGGTAGGGGATGACGGAGTCCGGGCGCGGCTCGGGCGTGAGGGGGGTGGCGTCGTCCGGGGCCTGCGCGGGGGTTCTGAGGGCGGCTTCGAGGGCGGCGACGTAGCGCTCGATGTGGCGGAGGGTCCTGGCGTGCGCGCGAACCATGGGATGGCGGGGGGCGAGACCCGAGATATCCCCGAAGAACGCATCCAGCATGGCGCACAGAATCCGCCCGATCGCTTGCGCGAGGGCGGACGCGGGGTCCATTGCGGGGGCGGGCGGGGACTGCATGGGGGCTCCTGGGTTGATTGGGGGAATATAGGGGATTGCACGCCGAGAAGCAAGGTAATAAATCGTTATAAAAATATAAATTCCTATATATTGCGCTCGGTGATGTTGCCCGCCGCTATGGCCCCCAGGTGATCAGCGTGCCGCCATGGCCGTCGGTGGCGAAGGCGAGGGGGAGGCTGGCGAGGCCGGTGTGGTCGAAGGCGAGGGAGGCGGTGGTTGCGCCGAACTTGAGGGTGACGTGTTCGAGGATCGTGCTGTCGATCGTGGTGGTGATCGTGGTGGAGGCGTAGGGCAGGCCTTCGAGGTCGATGCTGTCACCGGCGGCGAGGCCGGAGATGAGGCTGCTGGTGGCGGCGGGGGCATGGAGGTCGGCGGTTGCGTTGGCGCCGTTGAACTGGAGTTTTGCGGCCGTGAGGGCGCCGGTGATGGCGAAGAGGGCGCCGGATTCGAGCCGGACGAGGCCGGCGCCGCTCACCGCGCCGGGGATGGCGAGCGTGGCGCCGGCGGTGATGGCGAGGGTGCCTTCGGTATCGATGCCGGCGACGGCGGCCAGGGTGCCGCTGGCCGCGAGTTGCTGCCCGGCGGCGATCAGCAAACCGCCGAGCGGGGCGGAGGTGACGGTGCCGCCGATGGCGACGCGGCCGGTGGCGGCAATGGCGAAGGTTCCGCCGATGGCGAGGGATCGGCTGAACGACCAGTTGCCGGTGGCGGTGAGGCGCCCCGCGGCGCCGATGAGCACGCTGTTGGTATTGGTGAAGTTTTCGGTGCCGCCGGACCAGGTCGCGCCGGGATCGACGGCGATGGTCTCGATGCCGCGGGCGGTGAGGGGATCGAGGGTTCCGGGCGTGCTGTCATTGGCCAGGCGCAGGGCGTCGTTGGGCCCGTTGCCGACCAGGTTGAGCGCACCGCCGCCGGCCAGATGGCTGCC
The DNA here is from genome assembly GCA_903910565.1 of uncultured Rhodospirillales bacterium. GTDB lineage: Bacteria > Pseudomonadota > Alphaproteobacteria > Acetobacterales > Acetobacteraceae > CAIYPH01. The sequence continues at coordinate 2,112 of CAIWAJ010000013.1, read as the reverse complement.
GGCGTGCGCGATCAGCGTGTTGGCGCCGGTGCTGTTGAACACCACGGTAGCCGCCGTTCCGGTATTGCCGATGGACCCGTAATTGTCGATCGTCAGCCCCGCCGTGCCGCTGTCGATGATGCCGTTTGGCATGCGTGTCCCCACCGCGGCGGCGAGGATGGTGGCGCCGGGCAGGTTGCTGATGGTGCCGCCGCCGGAGACCTGGACGGCGCCAAGGATGGTGCCGGAATTGCTGATCTGGGTGGCGCCGGCGATGATGGCGTTGATGGCGAGGCCGCCGATGAGGCCTGAAGCGGCGTTGTCGAGCATGAGGCCGGCGGCGGCGATGGCGGTGCTCGGCGCGTCGATGGAGCCGGTATTGTTGACGACCAGGGTTCCGGCGGTGTCCTGGATGCCGGTGGTGCCGCCGGTGATGCGGGCGGTGGTGTTGCCGATTCCGTTGTTGATGAGGGCGTTACCGGCGGCGAGGATCGCGGTGCCGGCGGAGAGGACGACGCCATAATTGCCGGCCATGTCGCTCGCTTGCAGGACAATGCCGGCGGTGTGACCGCTGATTGTGCCGGCGTTGAATATGCTCGAGAGGCTGCCGCCTTGCAGGTTCACGCCGGCGGCGCCGTCGCCGGTGATGGCGGCGCTATTGGAGAGGGTGAAGCCAATCGCGTTGGTGACATGCACGCCATCGGTGTGGCCTTCGATGAGCGCGCCGGGTGTTGCGTTGGCGAGACGGGTCGCGCCGCTGCCGAGATTGGCGCCGGCGGTGCCGCCCTTGATGGTGCCGCGGTTGTTGATGGCGCCGCCACCGATGCTGACGCCGGCGCCGCCGGCGCCGCTGGTGGCGGCGATGAAACCCTGGTTGGTCACCGTGCCGTGGGCGCCGATGAATACGCCGTTGCTGCCGCCGGCGATCGTGCCGATGTTGGTGACGGTGGAATCGCCGCCCGCCTGCACCTCGACGGCGCGGTATGTGCCCGTGACGGCGCCGCGGTTGGTGATGACGAGCTTGGCTTCCGCCTGGCTGTAGATGCCGTCATGCGCGCCGTGGATGGTGCCGGCATTGGCGATGTTGGCGAGGTTGCCCTGGCGGAGATCGATGCCGGCGAGGGTGTTGCCGAGGATGTTGCCCTGGTTCGACAGGGTGAAGCTGGTGCTGGAGTCCGCGCGCACGCCGTCGGTATGACCGGTGATCAGCGCGGTGGTGCCGAAGTTGGTGAGGACGGCGGCGCCGCCGAGGATGACGCCGTCAGCACCGCCGATGATGGTGCCGGTGTTGTGCACGGCGCCGGAGGCGAGCGAGACGGCATGACCGGTGCTTGCGGAGATGCGGCCGGAATTGCCGAGGGTTCCGCTGCCGCCGATGAAGACGCCGTTGGCGGGGCCGCTGATCGAGCCGATGTTGGTCACCGTGGCGCCGGCGCTGCCGGGGATGTCGATGCCGCGGTAGGTGGCGCCGCCGATGCTGCCTTGGTTGAGGATGAAGACATCGGCGGTGTTGGTGGCGAGAATGCCGTCATGGCCGCCGGCGACCACGGCATAGGTCCCGAGGTTGCGGACGGTGCCGCCGTTGGCGATGGCGAGACCGTTGGCGGCTTTGCCCTTGATGGTGCCGAAATTGACGATATTGCCGCCGGCGCCGCCGCCGAATTGCGCGCCGCCGCCAGGGCCCGAGACGGTCGCCCCGGTGTAGGTGGGGTTGCCATTGAGCAGGAGGCCGCCATCGGCCAGCGCGATGCCGTAGCCGGGTGCTGCGATGCTGCCTTGGTTTTTGATTTTCCAGGGATTGGTCGCCGCACCGGAGATGCCGCCGAGGGCGGCGCCGTAGCTGGTGACGATGGCGTAGGCAGCGGGGTCCTGGATTGCGGTGGTGAGAATGACCGGGGTGGTGATGGTGGTGGTGATCTGGACTTGAGTGATCATGGTTACCGGTTTTCCCCTTCGACCGGCGCGCCGGTTGATGGCTTGCGATTAGGCGTTCATTAACCCGGCGGGGGATCGTGTCCCCAGACGTGGTGTAAGAGCTACGGCTCCTTCGCGTTCTCCGGCGGCTTGGCCGGGGGGTCTCAGACTGCCACTGCGGGCAGGCTGACGACGGGATTATCGCCGAGCTGTGCGATC
>CAIWAJ010000012.1:0-4218 GCA_903910565.1 uncultured Rhodospirillales bacterium | reverse complement strand
TGCGTGGTGATCAGCGCGGTGCGGGCGCCCTTGCGCTCGATGATCGCGTTGGTGGCCAGCGTGGTGCCGTGCAGCAGGATCGCGATATCAGCGGCCGGGACTCCGGCGGCTTTCAGGATCGCCTCGGTGCCGGTGATGACGCCCTGTTCGGGCGCGGATGGCGTGGTCAGCACCTTGATGGTGGTGCGTTTGCCGTCATGCTCGAGGGCGAGGTCGGTGAAAGTGCCGCCGATATCGACGGCAAGGCGGGCGGATGAAGAGGAAGCCATTGGGGTCTTTCGATGAGTCGGAAGGTGCCAGTCAATCGGCAGAGCTGTCCGGTGGCAAGGGATCGTTTGTCGGCAGCATGGACCGACCGGCTATCTGCAGGCTAGTCTCGCCCTGGGAGGAATGGATGGGCCAACCTAGATCGAACCTGAAGAACATGTTGATCGCTCTGCCGTTTGTGCTCGTCAGCGTGCTACCAGCGGTGGGAGCGATTTATGTCGTGGGCTCCGAAGTACCGCGACTGATTGTTGAAATGCGGCATCGCCATGAATTTGAGCCAACGAGATCGTTGAAGGTGACGCAATACCGTTGCACGAACCACTACATGCTGGTGATTCCGGCGCTGGGGTTATGCACGGTGCGCTATGCCCCCGCAGCCGGTTCGGACGAGACCGAACTGAGCTACACTTGGCTCGGCCGGGCGCCGGCCGGGCCGATTCGGCTACGCCAATTGCGTAGCGACCCGGGGATTGTGACAACCGACGTCTCGCTTGAGACGTTTGGCCGGCAGGCCGCCGCAATGCTACCGTTGGCGATTTTCGGTGCCCTGATGGCGTGTTTTTCGTCCCTGGGGCTCTACGTGGTTGCCAAGGAGCTGTGGAGCGAGTGGAGCCGGCGCCGGGCGCCAATCACCCATAAACCAGATTCGGCAACCACATCGCAATCCCCGGAAAAATCGACAGAATCACCACCGCCACCGCCATCAGCGCCACGAACGGCAGCGTCCCCCAAATAATCGCCCCGAGCCCGATATCGGGCGCAATCCGATTCAGCACGAATATATTGAGCCCCACCGGCGGATGGATCAGCCCCATCTCCATCACCACCACCATAATGATGCCGAACCACACGAGATCGAACCCCGCGGCGCGCAGCGGCGGCAGAATGATCGGCGCCGTCATCAGAATGATCGACACCGGCGGCAGGAAAAACCCCAGCACCACCACCAGCAGCAGAATCGCCGTCAGCAACAGCCATTTCGAGAGATGCAGCGAGACGATCCACCCCGCCGCCCCCTGACTAATGTGCAGATAGCTCATCACGTAACTATAGAGCAGCGACATCCCGATGATCATCAGCAGCATGCCGCTTTCGCCAAGCGTCCCGGTGAAAATCGGCTTGAGATCTGACAGCCGCCACGCCCCGTATACCACCGCGATCAGCGCCAGCGCCATTACCGCACCCAGCCCCGCCGTCTCCGATGGCGTCGCAATCCCGCTGTAAAGCGCAAACATCACGCCCGTAAGCAGCACCAGAAACGGCATCACCCGCGGAAGGGCCGCAAACTTCTCGCGCAGCGTAAACCGCTCCTCGCGCAGAATTTCGCTCCCAGTATCCTGCGTCAGCGCGCGCCGATATTCCGTCCGCCAATGCATCATCGCATACATCGAAAACAGCAGCACCAGCAGCAGTCCCGGCCCGATCCCGGCCAGGAACAACCGTCCCAGCGACTGCTCGGCTCGCACCGCATACAGGATCAACACGATCGAGGGTGGCAGCAAAATACCGAGCGTCCCGCCCGCCGCCACCAGCCCGGCCGCGAACCCCGGCGAATAGCCGCGCTTGCGCATCTCCGGAATCCCCGAGGACCCGATCGCCGAACAGGTCGCCGGCGACGACCCCGCCATCGCCGCGAACAAACCGCAGGCCAGCACCACCGCTACACCCAGCCCGCCGGGGATGCGATGCAACCAGGTGTGCAGCGCGTCGTAAAGATCCTTCCCGGCGCGGGATTTGCCGATCGCCGCCCCCTTCAGGATGAACAGCGGAATGGTGAGCAGCGTGATGCTCGCCAACTCCTCGTAGACGTTCTGCGCAATGGTATCCACCGAGGCGGCCGGCATGAACCCCATCATGAACAGCACCGCCACGCCCCCCAACGCGAAGGCGATCGGGATGCCGGAGAACAGCGCCGCGATTGTCGCCGCGCCATACATCAGCCCGATCTGCAACGTGCTCATACCCGCGGTCCCTTGATCGCCTGCAACGCCTGCTGGGCCGCCAGCAGCGCCATCCCCGCGGCCATGCAGCCATAGGGAATCCACAACGGCGAGCCCCAGGCCGATGGCGTCGTCTGCCCCTCCTCCCAGGCCTCGGTAAACATCTGGAAGCTCTTGGCCGCGAAATAGGCGCAAAACACGAAGGCACACGCATCTGCAAGCCGCCGCCGCACCCGATCCACCCCGCGCGGCAGAATCTCGCCCAGCGCATCGATCGCCACATGCCCGCGCCGCGCCTGCGTCCAGGCGGCGGAGGCGAATGTGGCGCCGATCAGCAGCATCGCCGACAACTCATCCTGCCAGTCCGATGGAATGGCGAGAAAATACCGCCCGATCACCTCCCAAGTCAGAATCAACCCGGCCGCCGCAATGGCGAGCGAAGACGCCACCGCCATCATGCCATTCGCCGCCGTCACCACGCGCTGAATGGCCCCGGTCACGCCGACAAGCGGCACATCTGCCGGCGGCGGACCGGCGGAAGCGGCCGCGTCGATGCCCTGCGCCATCAGGCCGGCACAGCCTGGGCAAGCTTCAGCAGTCCGGCGCAGGACGCATTGCGCGCCGCGTAATCTTTCCACGCGGTCTCCTCGGCGATCTTCTGCCACTTCGCCAGCGCGGCCTTGTCGAAATCCGCCACCTTCACCCCGGCCTTACCGAAGATCTGAGCCAGGTCCTCGTCGTCCTGCTTGGCCGCCTGCAGCGCGAACGCCTCCAGCGCCGCCCCGGTCGCGACGATCGCCTTCTGCTGATCGCCGCCCAGCCCGTCGAACACCGCTTTGGACATGATCAACGGCTCGAACATGAACCAAAACGAGCCCTGCCGCCCGGTGGTAACGTTCTTGGCGATCTCCTGCAGGCGGAAACTGATCAGGCTGGTCGACGACGTCACCGCCGCGTCGAGGGAGCCGGTCTGCATCGCCGCGTAGATCTCGTCCGACGGCACCGAGGAGATAATCCCCCCCGCCGCCTTCAGCATGAGGTCCATCTCGCGCGAGCCGCCACGGATTTTCAGCCCCTTGGTCTCCTCGGGTGATGTCACCGCCCCCGCGCGGCTGGCGCAACCACCAGCCTGCCACACCCAGCTCAGCAGCTTCACGCCGCGCTTTTCCAGCAAATCGCTCAGCTGAACACCAATCTCCGAGGTCTTCCACGCCATGCCCTGGGCATAGGTGCTGACCAGGCATGGCATCAGCCCGATATTTACCTCCGGCACCTCGCCACCGCCATAGGCCAGCGGATACAGGCTGAGATCGAGCGCGCCTTTGCGCACCGCGGAGAACTGCGCCACCGTTTTCATCAGCGAGGAACCAGGATAGATCTCGAACGCCAACTCGCCATTGGTGCGCTTGCCCACCTCATCGGCGAATTTCCGCACCAGGCGATCGCGGAAATCGCCCTGCTCCAGCGTGCCGCCGGGAAACTGATGGCTGATCTTCAGCGTCTTCGCGGCGGCCCGGGCGCGCGTAGCGCTCAGCAGGGCAGGGGCGGCAAGCAATCCGCCAACCGCCTGGCGACGTGATATCATCATTACTATCCTCCCGGAGGCCTCTTGGATGTGACGCGCTTATGACACAGACAAAAGCCGCCGTCAGCCTCATCGCTGCTCAGGATAACCGGAAGGAAGCGGTTCTTTTTTGAAAAAAGAACCAAAAAACTTGACTCTATTCTCGTATTATATGCGTAGGCCTGAATTGCGGCGTTGAGACATGCTGTTGGTGTTGGTTTGAGGCGGATGGTGGCGAGGTGGAACCACTTCAGGTAGCTGTCGAGGTATTTTGCGGCGACTCCGCGATGGCGTCGCAGCATGTCCTTCAGTCGCTCGTGGCGACTGTTTGTTGATTTCCACCGAGACTTGACCCGGGGTTTTCACTGAGAAGTGACCCGCCTTGAGGGGCATTTTCCCCTTGGACAGGATGGGGTCAAGTCACTGCTTTGTCCTTTCGCGTTTGGT
>CAIWAJ010000011.1:0-1709 GCA_903910565.1 uncultured Rhodospirillales bacterium | reverse complement strand
AGGGAGACGAGCGTGCCGCCTGCCATCAACAGCCCCCATTGGATCTGGTTTTCGCCGATGAACAGCTGCAGCGCCACCGTCACCGTGCGCACCTCGCGGCCCGCCAACATCAGCGCGAAGAGGTATTCGTTCCACGACGCGATGAACATGTAGATGCCCACCGCCACCACCCCCGGTATCGCCAGCGGCAGCACCACGCGGATCAAGGCCTGCATGCGGGTGGCGCCATCGATCATCGCGGCCTGGTCAAGCTCCTGCGGGATGCCCTCGAAGTAGCTGGTGAGCAGCCAGATCGAGAACGGCAAAGTGAAGGTGCCGTGGCCGATGATGAGGGCGAAATAGGTGTCGAGCAGCCCGTACTGCCGCATCAGGATGAACAGCGGCAGGATCAGCATGACCACCGGGAACATGTTGATGACCAGGAACTGCGCTCGCAGGTAATTGCGAAACCGGAAGCGAAACCGCGAGAAGGCGTAGGCCGCCGGCACTGCCAGGGCGAGGCCGAGCGATACCGCCCCGGTGGCGACGATCAGGCTATCCAGCAGACTCTGGCCGAAACTGGTGCGGCTCAACAGCGTGATGTGGTGCACCAGCGTCAACGTCTGCGGCATCAGCAGGATCGGCGAGGTCGTCAATTCCCGCTCCGGCCGGATCGAGGACAGCATCATCCACAGCCACGGCAGCAGCGCGAACGCCACCATCACCGCCACCGGGATCTCGGTGCCGACGAACAGCCGCAGCCGCCCCTTGCGCTGTCTCATGCCTCCCGCCTCCGCCACAGCATGATGCCGACGATGCCGAGCAGGACCAGCGTCAGGATCACCGCCAGCGCCGAACCCTGCCCGTAATTCCCGCCGGACCAGGCGGTGAGAAAGGCGTGCAACGGCAGCGTCTGCGTCGCCGTCCCCGGCCCGCCCCCGGTCATCACCAGGATCAGATCCAGCGAATTGGCCACCCAAATCATCCGCAGCAGCACGGATGTCACGATCACCTCGGCCAGCCCCGGCACGGTAATGTGCCAGAACTGCTGCACCATCCCCGCCCCGTCGATCTCCGCCGCCTCGTAGTGCTCCTCCGGGATCGCCTGCAAACCCGCCAGCAGCGTGATGGCGAAAAACGGAAACCCCTGCCAGACGATCGCCAGGATCACCCCCGCCATCGCCGTATCCAGCTGCGCCAGCCACGGCACCGAGGCCGACAGCAACCCGAGCCGCACCCCCAGCACATTCAGCACGCCGAGGTTGAAATCGAGCATCCAGGTCCAGATCAGCCCGATGATCACCGAAGGCAGCGCCCAGGGCACCACGATCAAGGCCCGCGCAATCCCTCGCCAGGCGAAGCTGCGGTTCAGCAGCAGCGCGCCGGAGAACCCCACGCCGAACTGCAGCGACACCGCCGAGACCACCCACACGATCGAGTGCCGCAGACTCTCCCAGAACACCGGATCGCCCAGCGCCCGCACGTAGTTGGCCAGCCCGATGAAGGGCCGCACCTTCGGGCGGAACAGCACGACGTCATGCAACGACAGCCAGAGCGCGTTCGCCACCGGCAGCAGCACGATGAGCGCGGTCACCAGCAACGCCGGGGCCAGGAACAGCCACGGCGTCGCCCAGCGGCGGATCGGGATCACTAGCCGAAGAACAGTTTCTCGAAATTCTGCATCATCTCATCCGGCCCGATCTGCCCGAGCAGCGCCTTCTGCGTGTTCT
>CAIWAJ010000010.1:0-9716 GCA_903910565.1 uncultured Rhodospirillales bacterium | reverse complement strand
CTGCCAAATTACCTCGGCTGGCGTAGAACCATCGAAGCCCTCCCGAAAGCGCCCGCACCCAACCTATGGATCATGGCAGCTGCCGGATTGGGACCGTATCAACAAGCAACACAATAAGAGCGAAGTTTTTTGGTTCTTTCCCTTGCTCACCCCCTCGCCCGATAGGTCTCGGGCGCAAATGCGGCAAACATCCCGCCGGCGATCACCAGCAACGTCGCCGCCATGATCAGCGCGGTGACGGCGCCGAACTGGTCGGAGATGACGCCGAGGACGACGGGGCCAGTGATGTAGCCGATATCCCCGGCCATGCGGAAAATGCTGACGGTGCTGGCATTGAGCCCGGGCGGCGCGCTATCGGCGGCATAGACGGAGGGGGCGGCGCCGCCGATGGAGCTTGCGGTGCCCCAGATCACGCTGGCGGCGATGAACCAGGCATAGGAGGGCGCGAAGCAGAACAGCAGCATCGACAGGCCGGACAGGATGGTCGAGGGCGCGATCACCGCCTTGCGGCCGAAATGGTCCACCAGCATCCCGCCGGGATAGGCGGAGAAGAAGCCGATCACGGTCCCGATGGCCAGTCCGAAGCCGATCTGCGTGATGTTGAGCCCAAGCCGCAGGCTGCCCAGCAAAGGGACCACGCTGAACAACCCGCCGGTCCGCGCCACCGCGTTGGCCAGCGAGACGAAACAGGCGAGTACGAAGCCCCGCAGCCCCGCGAGCCGGCGGAGCTGCGCCAGCAGCGGAACCGCCCCCTCGCCCCGCCCGCGCCGTGTGACATGCGCGGGATCGCGGGTTTCCGGCACCGCGAACCAGGCCACCAGCCCGGCGATGATGCCGGCGATGGAATAGGCCACGAACGGCGCCTTGAGGCCGAAATGCTCGGACAGCAATCCGCCCGGGAAAGGCCCGATGCCGGCCGCGAAAATGAACACGCCCTGGTAGATCGACACCGTCCGCCCCCGCCGCTCCACGGTGGTGATATCGGCCAGCACGATCTGCCCGGTGGTGACGATCAGCCCCGCCCCGGCGCCGGCAACGAAGCGGGCGAGGATGAACTCCGGATAGGAGGTCGCCAGCGCGCACCAGATATTGCCGGCGGAGGTCACGATGCCGCCGAGGGCGAGCGCCTTGCGGCGGCCGAACCGATCGGACAGGAACCCCGCCGGCGGCGACCCCGCGAACCGCGCCAGCCCATAGACGCCAACCGCAAGCCCGATCGCCGAGACCGGCACGCCGAAAGACTGCGCATAGAGCGGCAGGGCCGGCACCACCGAGCCGAAGCCGATCTGGTTGACCGCCACCAGCACGCACATCCACACCAGCGTCCAGCCAGGCCCGCTCATCCCCGCAGCAGCGCCAGGAAGCGGCCGCACATCACGATATCCGCCCGCACCCCGGCCCTGCGCTTCAGCGCCTCGTCATCGCTGCCCCAGAGCTCTTCCTGGAACAGGTCATCGAGGATCGACAGCTCATGCGCCGCGCTGGCCTCGAGCGCCCCTGCGGCGACCGCGAGGCCGAGCACCAGGCTGCCGAGCGCGGGCACCGCGATGCCGAGGGCGGCGAGCGCGAAGGGGCCCTGGGCGGCCACCGCGGCGGCGAGATTGGCGAGCGCCGTGTGGCTCTGCGGTACGTGGACGATCCCCTCGGTGACCGCGAGGCGCGCGCCGTAGCGCTCGGCCGCCCAGTCGAGCCAGGGTTGCCATAGGAGTTGCTGGCGGTTGACCAGCACCGTGGGTCCGTCGGACCGGTAGCACAGCAGGTCGGTCTCGCCGTAGCGGGCGATTTCCAGCACCACCGGCTCGGGGTCGGGCACGATGCGGTCCTGCGCGGTGCCGGCGAGGCGGGTGAGCGGGACGTCCGCATAGCTCATCTCGCCGCCATTCGCGCCGCCGGCCTGCTGCCATTCCTCGGCGATGGCCAGCGCGACACCCGCATTTGGCACCGCGAGCGGACCGCCGGTGGGCAGGCGCAGCGGCTTGCCGTCGAGATGGACGGTCCACACCTCACCCGCGGGGGCGGCGGTGGCGTTTTCCCAGAAGCGTTTCATGGTGTCCTACGGCAAACGTGTGGCGGGAGGGGCGACGGACAGGGGAACCCGCGCGGTGGTTGCGGGGGCGGCCGAGCCGGTCACCCCGCAGCCCTCGGACGGGCCACGCGGCGCGGCCGCGCTGTCCGGCGCCAGTCTGGGCTCGCGCCAGGTATTGTCGAGCCGCAGCGGAACGGGGGACAAAGCCGCGCCATTTCGCAGATTGGGGCGGAGCTGGAGCGCCATCGTCTCGTCACGCAGATTGACGGTCCCGCTCGCCACGCCGACCAGGCGCGGAACATCGAGCCCCGCCTCGCTGACCCGCGCGACCCCGTCCGCAAGATCGAGGCCAAGAACGGCGCAGCGAAGCGCGGACTCGCCGGTCTCCAGCCGGTCGGTCCCCGCGCGGATGGCGTTGAAGACGGTGGACAGGACCCCGCTCACCTTGCTCGTGTCGAGCCGCCCTTCGGCCAGGGAAAGGCGGACGCGCCCGTTGGCCGCCGCGGCGAGATCATGCCCGGTAAGGCCGGTGGATTGCAGATCGGCATCGGTATCGAGCCTGCCGACCAGCACGGTGGGAATCCCCCATGACGTCAGCAGCGGCTTGAGATCCACGCTTGCAGTCTTCAATGCCAGGCTGACGCGCGGCGGCGTGACATCGGCGGCGACCGACATGCGCAGTTCGGCGCGTCCGCCGGGCAGTTCGGCGGTGAGGGGATTGACGACCAGCCTTCCGGCGGTGAGTACCGATGAGAGCTGGACGTCGCGATAGGCCACTCCGCCGGCGCGGATCTGCTCGATGCCGAGCCGAAGGTCGAGATCCATGCCGCGCAAGGCTTCGAACGGCAGCCGCGCGTCGGGGATGGCGGTGAGGCCGCGCGAGGGCATAGGTGGCGGCATGATGACGTCGAGCGTGCGGCTGCCGGCGCCGATGCGGCGGGCGCCATCCTGCTCCTGCGGCTTGCTGGCCTCCCAGGCCGCCATCATCGCGTCGATGTCGGTCAGCCGGCCGGTGGCCGCGAGGCGCAGGCGCGGGCGCCCCCCCAGCGCAAAGCCCATGCTCCCCGCGAGGTCGAGCTGCGGCATGGAAAGGACGATGTTGTTCAGCAGCATCTCGTCACGAAACCCGCCAGCCCCCTCGACGAGCTGGCCGGCGAAGGCGAGGTTGCGGATCACCGGCAGGCGGACGCCGAACAGCGGGGCGAGCAGGCCGAGATCGGGCACCCGGGCGCCGATGCCGATATCCATTCCGGTGCCGGCCGCCGGTTCGCCGATCGTACCCCGCGCGGCGAAGGTGGCTCCGGCGGCCTCCATGCGCAGGTCCAGGTTGTAGGCACCGGGGGGGGCGTTGGGCAGCAGCAGATTGGGCGCGCCGAACGTGCCGGCGATGCGCAGGGGGGCGGAGGCGAAGACGCCTTCGACCGCGATGGTCAGCGGTTCGCTGAGGCGCGGAAGTTCGACCGCGAGGGTATCGAGCGAGAGGCCGGGGGCGAGCTTGTCGAGATTGGTGAAGCCGGCCTTGACCACCACCCCGGTGATGTCCGGCATGTCGCCGCCGGTATCGAGCACCCGGCCTGTCATCGAGAAATTATGGAGCGGCAGCACGGGCCAGGGGAACAGCCAGCCGAGCTGCCCAAGATCCGGCGCGGTGGCGTCGATGCGCAGCGAATAGCCGCCGAGCTGCTGCGGGCGGGTCAGCGCGCCGCTTACCGTGAGCTTGGCACCACCCGAGTCGAAATTGGCGAACACGCCCCAGGGGGTTCGGGCGACGGGGTCGAGCAGGCGGGACCATGGGCCGGTTTGGGCGGCGACGTTGATCCGTTGACGGCCATAGGCGGCCTCGGCGCTGACCAGGACCGGCGCGTCGGGGCTGGCGGAGCTCATCTGCAGGCGGCGCAGTTCCACCACCGCGGTCTCGCCGGTCTGGCCGTTGCGCCAGGTGACGCGGCCATCGCGGAGATAGACAGTGACCAGCGCGAGATTCGCCCCCTCGTCCTCTTCCGCGGAGGCGGCCGGCTTGTAGGACCAGTTCCCGTTGCCGTTGCGGTCGGTCTCGATGAGGATATCGGGCTTGCTCAGCGATATGCGCGAGATCACCAGGCGCCCGGTCAGCAAAGCGCGGGTGGCGATGTCGATCTGCATGTGCTCGATGCGCACCATGTCGGCGCGGGAGCCGGTGGGCATGTTGATGAGGGTGACGTCATCGGCTTCCAGCCGCGGCGAGAGCGAGGCGGAGACCGAGAGCTGGCCGCGGATATGGAGGTCGCGGCCGAGCACCTTGCGCAGCGAGACTTCGAGCTGCTCCTTGAAGCTGTTGGGATCGATCGCCGCGATCAGGGCGAGTGCGATCAGGATGGGGAGCAGCACCGCCGCCGCGGCGCCGCCCCCGATCCAGTACAGCAGTTTACGACTTACCTTGCGGCGGCGACGGCGGCGTGAGGACATTCAGGGCCCATGCATACGAACCATCATTCTAAGGGAGCGTGAAACATTCGTCACCCTCGCAGCGGTGCGGCCGTCGATGGCACCGTGAAACCGAGCGCCTGGAAGGATTCGGCCATGTGGGCGGGCAGTCTGGCCTCGACCGTGAGGCGGCCGCCGGCGGGATGTGGGAGGGATAATCGGCGGGCGTGCAAATGGAGCGTCGCGGGGAAACCCTCGATGAGCGCGGAATTCACCCCGTCCTTCTCGGTGCCATAGGGGGCATCACCGAGGATCGGCGCGCCGACCGCGGCACAGCTGACGCGAAGTTGATGGGTGCGGCCGGTGAGGGGCGAGAGCTCGAGCCAGGCGAGTTTGCGGCCGGCGTGGTCGAGAGTGGTGTAGTCGGTGATGGCGTGGGCGGTGTCCTTGTCGTAGGGGCCGGCGACGGCGACACGCTCGCCGCGGAACCCGTCGACGCGGACGAGGTCGCACTCGATGCGGCCGGCGGGGGGCACCGGGCGGCCGCAGACGACGGCCCAATAGGTTTTGCCGACGGCGCGGGTGCGGAAGGAGGCGGCGAGCTTGGCGGCGACGCCGGGGGTGCGGGCGAGGAGGAGGACGCCTGACGTGTCCCGATCGAGGCGGTGGACCAGGCGGGGGCGGTGGTCCGAGCCGAAGCGGAAGGCGTCGAGCATGCCATCGAGGTGGCGGGTGATCCCCGGGCCGCCCTGGGTGGGCAGGCCGGGCGGCTTGTTGATGACGATCACCTGGTCGTCGCGGTAGAGCACCATGTCCTCCGCCTCGCTCACCGTGCGGGCGTCGATCAGCGGCATCGGCTTGGCGGTGGCGGGGGGGTTGAGGTTGAGCGGGGGGATGCGCAGCGTCTGGCCCGGGGCGAGGCGGGTATCGGTGCCGGCGCGCTTGCCGTCCACGCGGATCTGGCCGGTGCGGCAGAGTTTCTGCAGCGCGCCCTGGGTGAGGCCGGGGAAATGGCGGCGGAACCAGCGGTCGAGCCTGATGTCGGCTTCGTCGTCGGTGACCGCGCGGGTGGTGACGCCGGCGGGGATGCTCATGCCCCACGCTCCCGGCGCAGTTTGTCCCAATAGGCGAGGCGCTTGGTGATCTCGCGCTCGAAGCCGCGTTCCTGCGGGCGGTAGAACTGGGAGCGCTTCATGGTGTCGGGGAAGTAGTTCTGGCCGGAGAAGCCGTCTTCCGCCTCGTGGTCATAGGCGTAGCCGGAGCCGTAGCCGAGGTCCTTCATGAGGCGGGTGGGGGCGTTGAGGATGTGCATGGGGGGGGTGAGGCTTCCTGTGGCGCGGGCGGCGCGATTGGCTTCGCCGAGCGCGACGTAGAGGGCGTTCGATTGGGGGGCGGTGCCGAGATAGACGACGGCCTGGGCGATGGCGAGTTCGCCCTCGGGGCTGCCGAGGCGTTCATAGGTTTCCCAGGCCGTCATCGCCTGGACGAGGGCGTTGGGGTCGGCCAGGCCGATATCCTCGCTGGCGAAGCGGACCAGGCGGCGGGCGATGTAGCGGGGGTCCTCGCCGCCGGTGAGCATGCGGGCGAGCCAGTAGAGGGCGGCGTCGGCGTCGGAGCCGCGCAGGGATTTATGCAGCGCGGAGATGAGGTTGTAGTGTTCCTCGCGGTCCTTGTCGTAGAGGGCGGCGCGTTTGGCCAGCAGTTCGGAAAGGCCGGCGCCGTCGAGCCTGGGCGTGTCGGGTGGGAGGGCGAGGAGCTGTTCGACCATGTTGAGCACATAGCGCCCGTCGCCATCGGCCATGGCGCGGAGCGCGGCGCGGGCCTCTTCGTCGAGCGGCAAAGGGCGCTCGGCCTCGTCCTCGGCGCGGGCGAGCAGGCGTTCGAGGGCGGGATCATCGAGGCGGCGGAGGACGAGGACCTGGCAGCGCGAGAGGAGCGCGCCGTTGAGCGCGAAGGAGGGGTTCTCGGTGGTGGCGCCGACCAGGGTGACGGTGCCGTCCTCGACGACGGGCAGGAAGCCATCCTGCTGGGCGCGGTTGAAGCGGTGGATCTCATCGACGAACAGCATGGTGCGCTGGCCCATGGCGCGGCGGTGCCGGGCCATGTCGAAGGTCTTCTTGAGGTCGGCGACGCCAGAGAACACGGCGGAGAGCTGGGTGAATTCGAGGCCGGCCTGGGCGGCGAGAAGGCGGGCGATGGTGGTTTTGCCGACGCCGGGCGGGCCCCACAGGATGAGGGAGGCGAGGGAGCCGCGATCGAGCATGCGGGTGAGGGTGCCGACGGGGCCGACCAGATGGTCCTGGCCGACGACGTCCGCGAGACTGGCAGGACGCAGCCGGTCGGCGAGCGGGGGGGCGGAGTGGACCATGGGGAGGTGATAGCGCAGGATGGCCTTGCGGCCTATGGGCTATGGGCGCGCGCCAGCGCCGCCTTGCGGGCGGTTGCCTCTCGCGCGGGGCCGGCGAGGCGCGGGTTTGGCGGGTGGAGCGGGCGCGGATGGAGCCGGTCACCGCGCATCGCCAGAGTATGGGCGCCGCGCGCGACGCGACAGCCCAGCCGCAGGGAATGTAGCAGACGCCAGGGGGCGGGCATGAGTACGAGTTCGACGGCGGCGTTCTCCGGCGGGCTCGCGTGCTCGGCGGCGAGCGCCTGGAGGCGCCGCACCGCGACTATCCGCCGCATCACCGCCGCGCGCCGCGCATCACCGGCCGGAAGCCCATCCCGCTCGGCGAGCAGATCGGCCAGAATGGACCCCAGGAGGCCCGCCAGCAGGACGGCGAGCCGGCGCATCAGGGCGCTGATCGGGTCCGATTGGGGGGAGGGGGCGGTCGACATCGAGAGGGGCCTTTGCTGATGGGGTTGCGAGCGATGGGACTATAGGCGGCGGACGGACGGGAGTCAAGAACAAATTAAGAACTTTTATTGAGACATCGCCGCGGGCGCCTGACCCTTCGCCCTCGCTCAGCGCGGCGGAAAACCTGCGGCAAGGCGGCATCAATATTCGGTGAGATCGCTTGCGAGCGGGGGAACAGGGGTGTTAACGACGGTTTAATTTCAATAACTGCATCCCTGCATCCGACCGGTGCGGTGCGGTGCCCTTAGGGAGGATGTATCGTGACACTGACATATCTGACGCCAGCACGGCTCGTAGCCCTCAACTTACCCCCTTTTCGGCACCACCGGTGCCGCTGGGCATGCTGGCACCGCCACTACCCGCAGCGGCACTGCCGGCCGTGCGGGGCAGGGGTTCGCCCTGGCACCGGCGAATCTCAAGACCACGCCAGCCTTTTCACTGACTGGCGCGGCGGCGCTCACCCTGGTGCCCACTGGGCAGGGTGGTAGCGGGGGCTTCGGCGGACATGGTTTCGCCGGGGCTTCCGGAACCGCGACGGCCAACACAATCGGCGGATATGACTATAGCCGCGGCGGCTTGGGTGGCCTGGGCGGCGCGGGCGGCGGCGGCGGCCAGGTCACCGTCACGCTGTCGACCGTTCAACTCGGTGACACCGACCCGCTGACCGGTGGGGTGGCGCCGCTCGGCCCGACCGCCTACGGCGGCAATGGCGCAGCCGGCGGCGACGGTGGAACCGGTGGCTATGCCGGGTATGATAGCGCCTCCTCGGCGTCCGACGGCATGGGCGGGGTGACCATAACCACGACTGGCCTTGGAGGCCACGCGGGCAGCGGTGGCGCGGGTGGCCGCGGCGGGAACGGGGCGGCTGGGACCGCGCAGGTGGATCACGTGCAGGGCACGCTCTCCGGCGGCGGAAGCTGGAACTTCCAGGCGGTCGCCTCGGGCGGCACTGGCGGCGCCGCGGGACGCGGGGGCGCCGGCGGCACCGGCGGCGAAGGCGGGACTGGCGGGACCGGAGGGCAGGGCGGAACGGGCGGCAGCGCCAGGGCTGTTCTGTCGAACTTCGGGCTGACGGTGACCAGCGCCGGCAGCATGGGGATCTCGGTCGATGCTTTCGGCGGCGGTGGCGGGCACGGCGGCGATGGCGGCGGGGCTGGCGCGTCCGTCCGGGCCGTCAGCGGCGTTGGGACAACGACCACTTACACCACCGGTGGCGTTGGTGGCGCGGGCGGCAGCGGTGGCAACGCGACGGCGACCTATGCGAGCAACGCGATCATCGCCTCGGCCTCGCTCGACCTGACGGTGTCCCTGATGGCGCGCGGCGGCCTCCTCGACGCCGGCGGCGTGGGCGGCGACGGCGGCAGCTCAAGCGTTTTCGGCGGCAACACCACGATCGCGGGCAGCCCGGGTTTGCACGGCACCCCCGGCACCGGCGGCGCGCCGGCGCTGGTTGTCACCGGCAATTCAATCGACCTCGCCGGCGGCGGTACGCTGCACCTCGGCCTCACCGCGGCGATGGGCACCGGGCTTAGTGCGGCACTTTCAGCCACATCGGGCAACCTCACCTTCAGCGGCAACAGCTTCTCCGGGAGTGGCTGGAAGCTCGACCTCACCGGCATCGCGCGCGGCGGAGCCACAATCGACATCAACGCCCATACGCTGCAAATCGCGGATTCGCCGACGAACTTCCTGAGCGGGGTATCGGCCATCGACGGCACGATTTACAGCGACCGCATCACCGACGGCGCGGGCGACCAATCCTATGGCGTGTACAGCTTCGGCCCGGCACCGGATGCCATCACGTTTTCCCCGGGGCATGGCCATGACATCATCCGCGGGGCGGCAAGCAGCGGCGTGGCGATGAACCTGCATGGTTTCGCCGGGCTGGGCAGCTACGCAGACGTGCAGGCGGCAAGCAGCATCGGCGTGGACACGTTCGGCGCTTATACCGAGGTGGCCACCCCCGACGGCGGATCCATTCGCTTCGAATCCACGTACGGCCTGCAGTCCAACTGGTTCAACTTCACGTAGCCCCGGCGCCATCCGGCCGGTCAACGAAAAGGGACGTTTCCGATGACGGAAGCGTCCCTTTTTAGTGTTCTAAGCGGAACCGGAGGCGAAAACTACTCGATATCTGGTCGAGATATGGATGTTCTTTTTGTGAACAAAAAGAACCAAAAAAACTTTCTATTCCGTCGTCTCATTTGGCTTGCCTTCCCCGAGGATCGGGCGCGCCGAACATGACCGGATTAAAAGTTTTTTGCTTCTTTTTTTTAAAAAAGAAGCGCTTGCTTCCTTTACTCGCTCTCGCTGTCCTCGGCGACCACTTCCGGACGGGGACCGCTGTCCTGGCCCTTGGCGGAGGGGTCGCGATCGACCAGTTCGATGACCGCCATGTCCGCGGCGTCGCCGTAGCGGATGCCCGCCTTGAGG
>CAIWAJ010000009.1:0-4797 GCA_903910565.1 uncultured Rhodospirillales bacterium | reverse complement strand
GGGGCGTCGGCGTCGCCGGCGTCGTCGAACAGCAGGGGGACCATGCGCTGGGTGCTGCCGCGCTGGCGTTCGGCGTTGATGGCGGGGCGGCCGACGTAGTCCGGCTTTTTGGTGGAGACGAAGCGTTCGAGGGCGGCTTCGAGCGGGGAGTAGCCGATTTCGAGGTCGCTTTTCCAACCGCGATAGCATTTGTCGAGGCGGAGGCTGTCGACGGCGTAGATGCCGAAATCGGCGATGCCGTGGGGTTCGCCGGCGGCCCAGAGGGAATGATATAGGCCGACCAGGGATTCCATGGGGGCGTGCAGCTCCCAGCCGAGTTCGCCGACATAGTTTACCCGCAGCGCCAGCAGGGTTGTGGTGCCGATCTCGATTTCCTGGGCGGTCATCCAGGGGAAGGCGGGGTTGGAGAGGTCGGCGCGGGTGACGGCGGTCAGCACGTCCCGCGCGCGGGGGCCGGCGAGGACGATTGTGCCGATTTGGGCGGAGACGATGTCGAGCTTCACCGTGCCGTCGGCTGGGAGGGCGGCGGTCAGCAGGTCTTCGTCATGCCATTCGGCGGAGGCGGCGGCGCAGAGGTAGAAGCGGTTTTCGGCGAGGCGGGTGACGGTGAATTCGCTGAGGATTTTGCCGTTGGGGGTCAGCGCGTAGGTGAGGCCGATGCGGCCGAGGGCGGGCAGGCGGGAGCAGAGGAGGTGGTCGAGCCAGGCGGCGGCGCCGGGGCCGGAGACGATGAATTTGGTGAAGCCGGGCAAATCGAGAATGCCGACGCGTTCGCGCACCGCGGCGACTTCGCGGCCGACCGCGGCGAAGCTGGTGCGGTCGCGGCGGAAGGTGAGGGTGTCCGGGCCGGCATCGGGGGCGGCGAACCAAGTTGGGCGTTCCCAGCCGCCGCGGGCGCCGAAGCGGGCGCCCTTGGCGGCGAGGAGGGCGTAGAGCGGCGAGGTGCGGGCGGGGCGGCCGGCCGGGCGTTCCTCGAGGGGGAAGGAGGCGGCGTATTCGTTCTGGTAGATCTCGATCGCCTTGGCTTCGGTATAGGTGGCGGTGGCGTAGCCGGTGTAGCGGCGCGGATCGAGGCCCCAGAGGTCCCATTCCGGGGCGCCATGGAGGACCCATTCGGCGATCGCCTTGCCCGCGCCGCCGGCCTGGGCGATGCCGAAGCTGAAGGTGTTGGCGTGGAAGAAGTTCCGCAGCCCATGCGCCGGGCCGATATAGGGGTTGCCATCCGGCGAGTAGGGGATGGGGCCGTTGACCACCCGCTTGACGCCGACGGTGCCGAGCGCCGGGACGCGGGCGCAGGCGTCGGCGATGTAGGCGTCGAGGCGGGCGAGGTCGTCGTTCCAGAGCTGGTGGGCGAAGTTTTCGGGGATCCCGTCCCGCCACATGGCGGTGGCCTGCCATTCATAGGGGCCGAGGATGAAGCCGCCGCGCTCCTGGCGGAGGTAGTAGGAGATGTCGGGGTCGCGGAGCAAAGGCAGGCGTTCGGCGCGGGCGGCGAGTTCCGGCACGTCCTCGGTGACGAGGTATTGGTGGGAGAGGGTGACGATGGGCAGTTTTATGCCGAGCAGCGCCATGAGTTCGCCGGCCCGGTAGCCGCCGGCGTTGATGACGATGCCGGCGGTGATGTCTCCCCCGGCGGTCGTGATGCGCCATTCGCCGGAGGGGCGTTGCGCGAGGCAGGTGACCTTGGTGAAGCGGCGGATCTGCGCGCCCATCTTTCGCGCCCCGGCGGCCAGCGCCTGGGTGAGCTGGGCGGGGTCGATATCGCCGTCCAGCGGGTCCCACAGGGCGCAATCGAGATCATGGGTCTCGACCAGGGGGTAGCGGTCGCGCAGTTCGGCGGGGGAGAGGATTCCGTATTCCATGCCATTGGCGCGGGCCATCGAGGCGACGTGTTGGAACTCGTCGCGGCGCTCCCTGGTATGGGCGAGGCGGACCGAGCCGGTGACGTGGTAGTTGATGGGGTAGTCGGGATCTACAGCCATCTGGCGATACAGCTTGGCCGAGTATTGCTGCAGCTTCATCACGCCCCAGCCCGTCGAGAAGGTCGGCACATTGCCGGCGGCGTGCCAAGTGGAGCCCGAGGTCAGCTCATCCATCTCCAGCAACAGCGTATCCGTGCGGCCGAGCAGCCCGAGATGATACAGCGCCGAGCAGCCGACCGCGCCGCCGCCGATGACCACGATGCCGAAATGCTCGCCCATTGCCCGATCTCTCCCTGCCTGGATGCGTATCGGCTGAGTGTGGGGGAGGCGTCAAACTGGGCGTGTGGGGGTGGCAGGGAAGGAAGCGGTCGCTTTTTGAAAAAAGCTCCGCAAAAACATTTGTCCGTTTGGGTGGGGTGCCAGCGGGTGGCAATTATTGTTGTTATATCGGAACAAAATGGGCATGCGGAAGTGAGGGAGGAGCTTGGCTTCGGGCGGGCCGTGGAGATGGGGCCCACCTGCGCGACCCGGCATGGGGATGGGAACCGACGGACAAGGATGGCGCTGAGCGGGGCAGAAGAACAGCGGCCGGCATGAGGGCGCCGGGGCCTGTCTCGACCGTAAGGGAGGTCTCCTCGCACGGCGCTTCACCGGGCGTGGACAGGGCGGCGGCGAGGCTGGTGACGTAGCGCTCGATATGGCGAAGCGTGCGGGCATGAGCGCGCCTGATGGGGTGACGCGGGGCGAGCCCCGAAATATCTCCGAACAACGCATCCAACATGGCACGCAGAATCGTACCGATCGCTTGCGCGAGGGCCGAAGCGGCGTCCTGGGTGGCGGCGGGCGGGGATGACATGGGGGCTCCTTGGTTGATGGGGGGAATCTAGCGGATCCCATGCCGGCAATCAAGGTATTTAGTCGTTATATAAAGTTCTTTTCTTATTATTGAGTCTTTGACGCGGCTCGCCATTTGATTGCGTGGCGGGACCCCACGGGGGGCACACTCGGGCGGGCCGGATTGGGGCATTCGATCCTTCGCTGTGGACTCGATCGTGGCCTCACTGGCGGCGGTATGCTATGGCCTGCTGCATCCTGAGGATGTCCCGATGTTGATCGAGATCGTTAGCGACTTCTGAGCCGGTGACGCGTTGCCGGCTCATCGCGCGATGGACTGGCGAATCCATCACAGACATGACTCCGCGCCGCCGGGGCCGTGCGGTAGCTCGCTGTCCAAAGGAAATCCGGTAAATGTCGCATCATGCCTTCGCGCACTCCGTGCCGTCGGCCGCCAGCATCACCGCGCTGGTGACCTCCACCTACGACCTTCCGTCGATCATAGACTGCCGGCTTCTCCAACGCGGCTTCAACGATTCCTACGAAGTGACGACCGGGACTGGGGAACGCTTCATTCTGCGGCTCTCGATCGCGCGCCACCGGCTGCGCGTGGAAGCCGACGTTGCCGCAGAGACTGCGTTCCTGGCTTATCTCGACGCCGCCAACGTGCCCGTTGCGACCGCGGTCGCCACCAGGGACGGCCGTCTCTTCACGACGATGGACCTGCCCGATGGCCCGCGCCCGGCGGTCCTGTTCCGTCACGCCGAGGGTCGTGCGCCGGACCCCGATGCGCCGGCGGACGCCCGTGCGCAAGGGATTACCCTGGCGCAGCTTCACCTCGCCGCGGACGCCTATCCGGCACGTGAGAGCGGACGTCACGGCATTGATCTCGACCGCCTTCTGCGTCGGCCTGTGCAGGCGATCCTGGGCCTCGACCTCGGGGTGTCTCGGATTCGAGAGGACCTGGCGGCGCTTGACATGCGACTGGCCGAAGCGGTGGGCCGTCTTGATGCCGACCTCACGCGAACGCGCTGCCACGGTGATGTCCACGGCTTCAATGCCCGCATTGCCGTGTCCGGGCCACATGCCGGGAGGGCGGTGTTCTTTGACTTCGATGAGGGCGGTTTCGGCTACCTTGCGTATGATCTGGGGGTGCATCTGTGGGCGCAAGCCTTCTTTGGACGGCGCAGATACGGGATGTGGCACGCGTTTGATGCGGGTTACCGTTCGGCCCGGCCGCTTGAGCCGGCCGACGAAGCTGCCATCCCCGTCTTCGCGGCAATCCGGCACATCTGGCTCATTGGCGAGTGGGCCGCTGGCACCCCGCGGTTCGGCACGGAAGCAATGTCTGTCCCGTGGCTGGAAAGCCAGATTGCGTCCCTGCGGACCTGGGAGCTTGATCAATTGACGCGACGGCTGTTGTAGGTTGGTCCGTTGGTCCGTTGGTCCGTTGGTCCGTTGGGCGGTGGTCAGCCGAGGGAATGGATTTTGTTGCAGGTTTCAAGGTTTGCGATGCAGATGCAGATGCAGATCATGACTCAGGCTGACATTTCTCGTCTCGTAGTTCATTGCATATTTCAAGCTATGATCCAGGATTGTGGAGGGCAAGCGGCGCTGGATTCGCGCTTCGGGCCGGGCGCGGAGCACGCCGTTCGTATTTTGCCGCGATCCGGTGCTCGCATTGCGGTACTTGGGGCCGGGGCCTCCGCGACGAGGTGATTGGGTGCCCGGGATGTCGCGACTTACGAGTGGACGTACGGCGGTCGTGATGCGGGCGTCGGAGGCTTGGGTTTGGCTTTCCATGGGGGCTGGATTGCTTCGGCTGCGCCTCGCAATGACGATAGTTGTGAATTTGGAATGGTGACGTTGAGGCGAAACGAGCGGTATCGCGGTTTGGGAGCGCCTCAACCGATCCCGGCAGTGTTAGCCCGGATAATTCACGAGTGGCTGACGGGCATGGGACAAGCCGCTGATATAATGTAGGATTTGGTTGTTGAAGCCGATCCCATCAGATCCCGGAAGCGCATGCCCGTCAAAGTTG
>CAIWAJ010000008.1:0-2407 GCA_903910565.1 uncultured Rhodospirillales bacterium | reverse complement strand
GCTCACCTTGCTGCACGAGAACGTCCGCAAGGCCGACGAGGTGCTGGGGGACCTGCACTCCTTCGTCGCCGCCAACCAGCTCGGCGCCGACCGGCTGCTGGAGTTCATGAACGATTACGGCATGCATGATCTGCGCGCGCTGGCCGCCGTGGTGCAGGACCGCTCGGAGCAGGCGATGCGCGAGGCCATCCGCGCGCTGCCGGATGGCACCTAGGAGAGCGAGATCTTCAACAACCCGCTCGGCACCCAGCTGCGCTACCCGGTGAAGGTGACCGTCGCGGGCGACACGATCGAGGTGGATTTCGAGGGCGCGCCGCCGCAGCAGGTGCAGGGCGGGCTCAACTGCACCTTCACCTACACCGCGGCGCACACGACCTATCCGCTGAAATGCATCCTCTCGCCGCAGATCCGCAGCAATGCCGGCTGCTACCGGCCCTTCACGGTGAAGGCGCCCGCGGGCTCCATCCTCAACTGCGACCGGCCGGTGGCGGTGAACCTGCGCACGCGGACCGGCTGGTATATCGCCCCCAACATTTTCCGTGCGCTGTCCGAGGCGGCGCCGAACCAGGTGCAGGCGGCCACCGGGCTGCCCCATGCCGTCAATATATACGGGCGCGACGCTGATGGGCACACCTATGCCGACCATTTCTTCATGGGCGGCGGCCAGGGCGCCTGCTCGCGCTCGGACGGCAAATCGGCGTTGCTCTACCCGACTTCGGCGGCCAATACCTCGATCGAGCTGATGGAAACCCGCGCCCCGGTGCTGGTGCTGGAGAAAACCCTGGTGACCGACAGCGGCGGGCCAGGTCGCCAGCGCGGCGGCATGGGGGTGCGCACCAGCTTGCGCAAACTGCATGACGACGGGCGGCCGACCCTGTTCTCCGTCTATCCCGAGGGCGTCGGCATCACCAATGAGGGCCTGTTCGGCGGCCGCCATGGCGGCGGGGTGCATGGGGTGGTGAAGGACCTTGCCGGAATTGTGGTGCATGACTGCGGCACCGGCGAACTCGTCAGCATCGATCGCGCCGACCGCATCGTTGAGGTGCAGCTCGCCGGCGGTTCCGGCTATGGCGATCCGCGCCAGCGCCGACGCGAGCGCCTCGATGACGACGTGGCGGATGGCTACGTCAGCCGCGCCGCCGCCGATGCGGCCTATGGCGGCGGCGCGGCTTCGGCGGACGCGGCGGAGTAGCCGGGGGGGTTAACCCTCCGGCAGGATCGTCACCGCGAGCTTGCCGATCTTCTCGACCTCGGCGATCACCTGATCGCCGACGGAGAGGAAGGTCTGCTTCGGCGCGCCGACGCCGGCGGGGGTGCCGGTGAGGATCACGTCGCCCGGGTCGAGCGTCATGATGCGCGATGCGGTGGCGATCTGCTCGGCGATGTTGAAGATCATGCCGGAGGTGCGGGCGTTCTGCTTCATCTCGCCGTTGACGGAGAGGCTGAGTGCGAGATCCATCGCATCGCCGATATCGGCGGCCGGGATCAGCCGCGGCCCCATCGGGCAGCAGGTGTCGTGCCCTTTGCCGGCCACCCAGTCGAGCTTGTAGAAGGTCTCGGGCGCGCGGTTATGGTCGCGCGCCGAGAAGTCGATGGCGACGGTGTAGGCGGCGACATGGCTCATCGCATCGGCTTCCGACACGTTGCGGGCGGTCTTGCCGATGACGAGCGCGAGCTCGACCTCCCAATCCATCGCCTGGGTGCCGATCGGCTTGCGCACGGTGGGGCCGGGGCCGACCACGGCGTTGCGCGGCGGCTTGAAGAAGAAGAACAGGCGCTGGGCTTCCTTGCGCAGGTCCTGCACGCCCATCTCGGCGGAGTGGTCGTAGTAGTTGGCGCCGGCGCAGAGGATTTTCCCGGGGAATTGCAGCGGTGCCAGCACCGGCAGCCCGGCGGGCAACGGTGTGGCGGTCGGCACCAGCCCGTTCAGATGGGCGTACCAGCGCGGCCAGTCGGCGAACAACTCGGCGACGGTCGCCGGCGCGCCGACGTCGCTGAGGCGATATGTGCCGGAGGGGAGTTCGACGCAGCCGGTGGCGGCGCCGTTGTCGAGCAGGGTGCAGAGGCTGAAGGTCATTTCCATTTCGCCAGATAGAAGCGGGGGAGTTCGTCGGGATACGGCTTGAAATCGAGCTGCCGGCTGATGCCGTAGGTGGTCACGTAGGTGTGCATCGGAATCCAGTAGGCCTGCTCGGTGATGCGGCGGATGGCGGCGCTGTAGTTCTTCTTGCGCTCATCGACATCGGTGGTTGCGCCACCGGCCTCCACCAGCTGCTTCACCTCGGGATCCCTGGCATAATCGTCGCCGCCGCCGGTGAAGAAGAAGGGCAGGCTCGCCGAGACATCGTTGATGGAGTAGCTGCCCCAACTGCCCATGTAGAGCGGGTTCTTGCCCTCAAGCGAGCGT
>CAIWAJ010000007.1:0-2147 GCA_903910565.1 uncultured Rhodospirillales bacterium | reverse complement strand
GATCGAGGGAGGCAGGAGGAAGCCGGTGCAACGGTCGGAGGGGCGGAAATTGGCCATTCGCGCGGGTCCGGCGAGAGGGAATCGATGTTACGATTCTAACTCAAAGCCGGGGTGGGCGTAAGTCCGACAGGCTGCTAGAATGAGCATTCCAGGTTACTCACCACTGGCAGATTTCTGTAGTATAGTACAGGGCGGTCGCCATAGGCTGTCGGGCAATGATTTTGTCGAGGACGGCTATCCGGCCTATGGCGCCGGCGGCATGAACGGCTTGCTGCCGATACATGAGTTTGACCGTGCAGGTGTCGTCTTGTCGTCAATCGGAGCAAGATGTGGGAAGTGTTTTTTTGTGGAAGGCCGTTGGGCAAGTTTGGCAAACACGCAGGTCATCCTACCGGATTTAGCGAAGGCAGACGTGCGGTTTCTGTGGCATCAGCTTAACGACGAGAAGCGGTGGCCAAGATCAGGTACCGCCCAGCCGTTTATCAAACCTTCCGACGTAAAGGCCCACCAAGTTTTTCTTCCTGATCTCGACGAGCAGCGCCGCATCGCCGCCATCCTCGATGAGGCCGACGCGCTGCGGGCGAAGCGGCGGGCGGCGCTGGCGCAACTCGACGAGATGGCGCAGGCGATCTTTGTGGAGATGTTTGGTGACCTCCAGCGCAATTCCAAACAGTGGCCGGTTAGGCAGTGTGTGGACATATGCATCCGCATGAACGTAGGTGTCGTTATAAAGCCAGCCTCGTATTATTGTGAGGATGGCGTTCCCGCTATCCGAGGGACAAACATCAAGCCACATGGCATCGATCTAAACGATTTGGTATATTTTTCAGAGAAAGACAGTAACGGACCACTTGCGAAAAGTCGCCTCAACGCCGGCGACCTTGTGATTATTAGGACCGGGCAGCCTGGACTTTGCGCTATTGTGCCTCCCAACCTTGACGGTGCGAATGCCATCGACGTTATCATCGTGACTCTGGATACCCGACTGGTAAATGTGGTATTCATGCGGGAGCTTCTCAATTCGCCCGGCGGCCGGGCAATGGTACTTTCCGAGGCTCGGGGGCAAATCCAGCAGCATTTCAACGTGGGATCGTTAGCGGCCGCATCGCTGATTGTACCACCTATCGCCATTCAGCAAAATTTCGCGGATCGGATCGAAGCAAACTATTCCTTGCGCGCTTCCACTGTGGCATCTTTGGCAGACCTCGACTCCCTCTTCGCCTCCCTCCAACACCGCGCCTTCCGAGGGGAACTCTAACCATGTCCCAATTCGGATTCCTCCAACCAGAATGGCCGAACCTCCACACCACCGCCATGCGCGCCGAGATCAACGCCCGCGCCGATCCGCGCGCCAGCGGCTTCCACGCCCGCCGCTTCCTCGAAGCCGCCGTCGCGTGGCTCTACAAAGCCGATGCGCGGCTGAAACCGCCCTACCAGGACAATCTCGCCGCGCTGCTCCACGAACCGAGCTTCCGGTCGACCGTGGGCGAAACGATCTACTACAAGGCGGTCTATCTGAAAGACACCGGCAACCGCGCCGTTCACAGCCCGAAACCGTTTTCCGAAACCGATGCCCGCACCATGCTGCGGGAGCTGTTCCAGTTCGCCTTCTGGCTGATCCGCACCTACGCCAAGGGCCCAAAACCGCCGGACAGCCTGTCCTTCGACCCCGACAAGCTCCCCCCGCCCGCCGCCGCCATCGCTCGGCAAAGCCAGGCCCAGTTGCAAAAACTGGCCGCCGAGCTGGAAGAACGGGACGCGGCGCTGAAAGCGGCGGAGGCGGCGAATGCCAGCCTCGATGCCGAAGTGAAAGCGATGCGCGAACAGATCGCGCAAACCATCGCCGCCAACAAAACCCAGCCCGACACGCACGATTACGGCGAAGCCGCCACCCGCGACCTGTTCATCGACAAGCTGCTGCGCGAAGCCGGCTGGGACCCGAACGCGCCGGGCGTGGCGGAGGTCAAGGTGACCGGCATGCCCTCCGCATCCGGCGTCGGCTTCTGCGACTATGTCCTGTGGGGCGCGGACGGCAAGCCGCTGGCGGTGATCGAGGCCAAAGCCACCCGCCACAGCGCCGCCAAGGGCCAGCAGCAGGCAAAACTCTACGCCGATTGCCTGGAACGCGAACACGGCCAGCGCCCGCT
>CAIWAJ010000006.1:0-13700 GCA_903910565.1 uncultured Rhodospirillales bacterium | reverse complement strand
TGCGTCGGCTCTTATGCGTTGTCGTGATGCTGGGTTTGGCGTTGAGCAGGAATGGTGATGATCGGACGGAGTGACGGATCTAGAGCATGGTGTTCGCGATGGGCGGTTTCCACCGCCTTGCTGACGGCCTTTGCCGCGCACGCGTTTGCCCAGACGACGCCTGCCCCCCCCCGGCCGGACCGCCGGCGATTCCGGTTTCAGTGGCCCAGGTCGTGCGCCGGGATGTTCCCATCCTGCTGCGCAACATCGCCGTGGTTCAGGCGATGCAGAACGCGCTGATCCGCAGCCGCGTCGATGGAACGCTCGAGAAAGTGCTGTTCCAGGAGGGCCAGGAGGTCAAGCGCGGTGATCCGCTGGTGCAGATCGATCCGCGCCCCTACCAGGCGCTGCTCGACCAGGCGGTCGCCAAGAAGGCGCAGGACGAGGCCAATCTCGCTAGCGCGCGAACGGATTATCAGCGCGGGCTCGAACTGGTGCGCACCCAGGCGATCACCCAGCAGGTGGTCGATCAGCGGACCGCCACCATGCGTGCCCTCGAAGCCCTCGTGCGGGCTGACGACGCGAATATCGCCGCGGCGCGGGTCAACGTCGACTACACCACCATCACCGCCCCTTTCGACGGCACGATGGGCCTTCGGCTGATCGATCCGGGCAACGTGGTACGTGCCGCCGACACCACCGGGGTGGGTATCGTCACCATTGCTCAGACAAAGCCGATCTCAGTGGTCTTCAACCTGCCGCAGGACGTGCTGCCGGCTGTTCGTGCCGGCATGGCCGCCGGCAAATTGCCGGTGATCGCGTTTTCCGCCGACGACAAGATCCAGCTGGGCGTGGGCGAACTCGTCACCGTCGACAACACGGTCGATATCGCGACCGGGACCATCAAGCTGAAGGCCCGCTTCGAAAACGCCGATACCAAGCTCTGGCCCGGCCAGTTCATCAATGCCCGGCTGCAGACCGAGATGCGAAAGGGCGCGCTGGTGATCCCCTCGATCGCGGTGCAGCGCGGGCCGGCGAATTTGTTCGTCTACGTCGTGAAGCCCGACAACACCGCCGCCCTAACCCCGATCAAGATCGGGCAGGATGACGGGCAGTTCGCCATCGTCAATACCGGCCTTGAGGACGGCGCGCAGGTGGTGGTGAATGGCCAGTCCCGCCTGCAGAACGGTGCCCGCGTGGTGCCCACCCAAGCCAAGCCCGCCAGCTAGCCCTCCCCCCCGGACGCAGCGAGAGACCCGCCCATGAGCATCTCCACACCGTTCATCCGCCGCCCCGTCGGCACGTCGTTGCTGATGGCCGCGATCGTCCTGGTCGGACTGGCCGCGTATCCTCTGCTGGCGGTTGCGCCGCTGCCCCGTGTCGAATTCCCCACCATCAACGTCAACGCCAAATTCCCCGGCGCCAGTCCGGAAACCATGGCCACCGCCGTGGCCCAGCCGCTGGAGCGCCAGTTCGCCCAGATCCCCGGCGTGGCGCAGATGACGTCGACCTCCGTGCTCGGCGGCACCTCGATCACCATCCAGTTCGACCTGGACCGCAACATCGATGCCGCCGCGCTCGACGTGCAGGCCAAGATGACGTCGGCCGCCGGCCAGCTGCCGCGCAACCTGCCCTCGCCGCCGACCTTCTGGAAGGTCAACCCGTCCGACAGCCCGATCCTGATCCTCGCGGTGCAGTCCGACGAACTGCCGATCATCGAGACCGATGACTGGGCCGACAATATCCTCGCCCAGCAGATCTCCACCATCTCCGGCGTCAGCCAGGTCTTCATCGGCGGCGAGCGCAAGCGCGCCGTGCGCGTGCAGATCGACCCCGCACGTCTCGCCGCCATGGGCCTCACGCTGGAGGATGCGCGCGCCACCCTGCTGGTCTCCACCGCCAACAGCCCCAAGGGCACCATCGACGGTGAGCGCCGCAGCTTCACCGTCTACGCCAACGACCAGCTGCTGGAAGCCAAGGACTACAGCAACCTCGTCCTCGCCTACCGCAACGGCGCGCCCATCCGGGTGCGCGACATTGGCCAGGCGATCGATGACGCGGAGAACGTGCTCCAGGCCGGCCACCAGAACGGCAAGCTTGGCGTGCAGCTCGTCATCTTCAAGCAGCCCGGCGCCAACATCATCGAAACCGTCAACCTCATCCGCGCGCAGCTACCCCGCCTGCAATCGGCGATCCCGCCCTCGGTGAAGGTCAATGTGGTGATGGATCGCACCACCACCATCCGCGCCTCCGTCGAGGAGGTGCAGTTCACGCTGATGCTCAGCGTCGGCCTGGTGGTGATGGTGATCTTCCTGTTCCTGCGCAATGTGTGGGCGACCATCATCCCCTCCATCACCGTGCCGATCGCGCTGATCGGCACCTTCGCGGTGATGTATCTGCTCGACTACAGCCTCGATAATCTCTCGTTGATGGCGCTCACCATCTCGGTCGGCTTCGTCGTGGACGATGCGATCGTGATGCTCGAGAACATCTTCCGCCATATCGAGGAGGGTGAGCGGCCGATGGACGCGGCGATCAAGGGCGCCAGCGAAATCGGCTTCACCATCGTCTCGATCTCGGCCTCGTTGATCGCCGTGTTCATCCCGCTGCTGCTGATGAGCGGCATCGTCGGGCGCCTGTTCCGCGAATTCGCTGTCACCGTGTCGATCGCGGTCGTGGTCTCCGCCGTGGTGTCGCTCACGCTCACGCCGATGATGTGCTCGCGCTTCCTGCACCACGGCGACAACACGCACGGCCTGATCTACCGGGTGATCGAGAAAGGGTTCGACCTGCTGCTCGGCGGGTATCGCCGGACGCTCGATATCGCGCTGCGCTTCCAATTCATCACTCTGCTGGTGTTTCTCGCCACCGTCGGCGTGACGGTGCATCTCTATCTCACCATCCCCAAGGGGTTCTTCCCTGAGCAGGACAACGGCGTGATCATCGGCATTTCCGAGGGGGCGCAGGACGTCTCGTTCCAGGAAATGGCCAGGCTCCAGCTCAAGCTGGGCGACGTGCTGATGACCGATCCGGCGATTGAGAACTATTCCTCCAATGTCGGCGGCGGCGGCGGGCGGACCGGCAATAACGGCCAGTTCTTCATCTCGTTGAAGCCGTGGGAGGAGCGCCACGCCACCGCCCAGCAGGTGATCGCGCGGTTGCGGCCCAAGCTCGCCAAGGTTGAGGGCGCGCAGCTCTTTCTCCAGGCCGGACAGGATGTCCGCGTCGGCGGGCGTGCTTCCAAGACCCAGTATCAGTACACCCTGCAGCATCCCGATGTGGGCGAGCTCTACGCCTGGGCTCCCAAGGTGATGAATAAGCTCAAGGAGCTGAAGGAACTGCGCGACGTCGCCACCGACCAGCAGTCCGGTGGCACCACCGCGGTGCTGACGATCGACCGCGATGCGGCGGCCCGCTTCGGCATTCAGCCACAGGTGATCGACGACACGCTCTACGATGCTATCGGCCAGCGGCAGGTGACGCAGTATTTCACCCAGATCAACACCTACAAGTTGATCATGGAGGTACTGCCGGAGGAGCGGACCAGCCTCGCCGTGCTGGACAAGCTGTTCGTGAAGTCCAACACCGGGCAGGCGGTGCCGCTGTCCACCTTCGTCAAGGTGGACAACACCAGGGTTGCACCGCTCTCGATCGGCCACCAGATGCAGTTCCCGGCGGTGACGCTGTCCTTCAACCTCGCTCAGGGCGTCGCGCTCGGAGAGGCGGTGGAAGCCGTCAAAGCCGCGGTCCGGGAAATCGGGACGCCGGTGGCGCTGCAAGGCACGTTCCAGGGCACCGCCCAGGCCTTCCAGGCATCGACTGCCTCGACTCCCTATCTGATCGCCGCCGCCTTGATGACCGTCTACATCATTCTTGGCGTGCTCTATGAAAGCTACATCCTGCCGCTGACGATCCTATCGACCCTGCCTTCCGCCGGCGTCGGTGCGCTGCTGATGCTGATGCTGTTCCACTATGATCTCAGCCTGGTCGCGTTGATCGGCATCATTCTGCTGATCGGCATCGTGAAGAAGAACGGCATCATGATGGTGGATTTCGCCATTTCCGCCGAGCGCAAGGATGGGGCGGCGCCGTTTGACGCCATCCGCGAAGCCTGCCTGATGCGCTTCCGGCCGATCATGATGACCACCATGGCGGCGCTGCTTTCCGGCCTGCCGCTGATGTTCGGCGAAGGCCCGGGCTCCGAGCTTCGGCGGCCGCTCGGCTACGCCATGGTCGGCGGACTGGCGCTGTCGCAGGTACTGACGCTCTACACCACGCCGGTGATCTATCTCTACCTCGAGCGTCTGCAACGCGCCTTGGCGCCCCGCCGGCGCGAGCGCCTGCCGACGCTTGCCGACAAGATGGGCGCCACCGCCGACTGACCCGCCTGTTGTCGCGCGGCTCTTGATCCCCGCCCGAACCGGGTGGAGACTGGAGCCGCACGACAATAACAGGAGGCAACGATGGCGGACGTGAAGGTCAATCCCGAGGGCAGTCTCAAGGGCAAGGTCGCCCTGGTCACCGGCGCCAGCCGCGGCATCGGCGAGGCGATCGCCGTTCGGCTGGCCATGGAGGGGGCCAAGGTGGTCTGCACCGCCCGGACGGCCGAGGAGGGCGAAAGCCGCCTGCCCGGCACGCTCAACGACACTATCGACCGTATCCGCGCTGCCGGCGGCGAGGCGAGCTTCATCAAGGCCGACCTGTCCAAGGCCGAGGACCGCGAGCGCCTGGTGGCCGATGCCAAGCTGATCTATGGCGACATCGATATCCTCATCAACAACGCCGCGGTGACGTTCTTCATCCCCGTCGAGGATTTCCCCAAGAAGCGGTTCGACCTGATGATGGAAGTCCAGGTCTGGGCGCCCCTGCATCTCTCGCAGCTCGTGCTGCCGGCAATGCGGCGCAAGAAGGCGGGGGCGATCGTGTCGATCTCCTCGGGGGCGGCGATCCATCCGGTGAAGCCCTATACAACGGCGCGGGCGGGCGGGACGATCTACGGCATGTGCAAGGCGGCGATCGAGCGCTTCTCGACCGGGCTGGCCGCCGAGGTCTATGCCGACAACATCTCGGTCAACGCGATTTCGCCCGGCCTGGTTGCCACCCCGGGGGTGGCGGTGCATGGGCTCATTACCGAGGCGACCAAGCATCGCGTTTCGCCGGTGGAGAACATTGCCGAGGCGGTTTATCAGCTTGTCTCGCGCAGCCCGCATGAGATGACAGGGCGGATCGATCATGCCGGGCCGTTCCTGGAGGAATTCGGGCTTAAGCCGAGCGATTTGGTCTAGCGAACGGCAGGAAGGAAGCGGTTCTTTTTTGGAAAAAAGAGCCAAAAAACTTTTATCCGTTTGGTTTTGCACCTTCCCTGGAGGGCGCGAAGCCAGTGGACAGAAAAGTTTTTGCTTCTTTTTTCAAAAAGAAGCGCTTCCTTCCTTTCTGCCCCATTGAGGCTTTGACGAACCGGCCCCGCTGCGGCCACACTCCGTCCATAGGGATCGCGGGACCAGCCCGCGGCGAGGGATGGAGGGAACGGTCATGCAAGATCATGAGGTGACTCGGCGCGCGGCGATCGGTGGCGTCATGGCGGCCGGGGTTGCGGCGAGCCTGCCGGGCGAGGCCGCGGCGCAGGGCAGCAAGACCGGCGTTGATGCGGCAACGTGGACGCCTGAATATATCACCAGCATTGCGGGGACCGCCGAATATGATACGGCGGCCGAGTGCGCGAAGGTGGTGCCGCTCAACTATAGCGGCCGGCTGACCTATTGGTATGTCGGCCCCAATCAGGCCTCGGCGCAGATCGAGCATGAGATTGACGCCGCGTTCTGGGCCGAGTTCGCCAAGACCTACCCGAACATCAAGGTGACGACGCAGAATCTCGACTACAATGAGATGCTCAACAAATCCCGCACCGCCGCACTCGGCAAGGCGGCGCCGATGGTGGCGAAATTCCCGATCCTGTGGGGCTCCGAATTCGCCGCCAAGGGGCAGCTGCGGGAGTTCGGGCCGGAGGATGCCGGCTTCGCGCGGGATGAGTTCTGGCCGGGCGCCATGAAGTCCGTGACCTGGAAGGGCAAGACCTACGGGGTGCCGACCAACAACGAGACGATGGCGCTGATCTGGAATGCCGGGCTGTTCAAGGAGGCCGGGCTCGACCCCGAATCCCCGCCGGCGACCTGGGATGACCTGGTGCGTTATTCCAAGCAGATCAAGGACAAGACCGGCAAGAATGGCTACGGGCTGGTGGCGCGGGTGAACGCGGGGAACACGCCGTTCCGCTACATGCCGCAGGCCTGGGCCTATGGCGGCGGCGCGCTTGACGAGGCGGAGGCGAGCCCGACCTATACCAAGATCTTCGCCAATAACGCCGGTTCCAAGGCGGCCTTGCAGGCGGCCTATGACATGTATGTGCGCGACAAATCGGTGCCGGTCTCGGCGTTGACCAACACGCAGACGGAGAACCAGGACCCGTTCATCGCCGGGCAGCTCGCGATGATGATCAGCCACCCCAGCGAATACGCAGCCATGCTGGATCGCGCCAAGAAGGCGACCGGCGAGGACCGCAAGACCGCCGACGCGGTGGTGGCCAACATGCGCTATGGCCTGATCCCCAAGGGGCCGGCGCGCCGTGCGGTGGTGTTCGGCGGTTCCAACGCGCATGTCTTCAAGCCCGATCTCGTGGAGGGCGGGCTTGATCTCCAGGCCGCGCGCGCCTTCATCGCGTTCACCAACGGGCCGGAATGGTCGACCAAGCTCGCCTGGGTCAGCTCCAACCCCGGCAATATCCGCGGCTTCCGCACCAAGTGGATGAAGCAGCGGCTCGACACCATCAAGTTCCTCAACGTGACGACCTCGATGTTGCCGAGTGGCATTCCGTTCCCCGTGCTGCCGCAATCCGCCGAGGTCATGAACATCATCATCCCCAACATGCTGCAGAACGCGCTGACGCGGAAAATGTCGGTGTCGGATGCGGCGGAGGATGCGGCGAAGAAGATCAAGGAGTTGCTGGCCGACCTCTGATCCGCCGATGACCGGACGATCCGACGGGCTGCTGCGCCGGGTTATCCGGCATCGGGCCGATTACCTTTACGTCGCGCCGGCTTTGGGCGTGATGCTGCTGGTGATCGGCTATCCGATCTACGACACGGTCTATCTCTCCTTCTTCAACACGCCGCCCAATCTGGCGCTTGAAGACAAGATTTTCACCGGGCTCGACAATTACGGCCGCATCCTTACCGCCGACAGTTTCCACGAGGCGACGTGGAACACCCTGGTGTGGACGGTGTTTTCCACCTTCTTCGCCTTCGTGCTCGGGTTTGGCGCGGCGTTGGCCTTGAACCGCGAGTTCCGCGGCCGCGGGCTGCTGCGGGGTATTCTGCTGATCCCCTACGTGATCAGCGCGGTCGCTGCGTCCTATGTATGGCGCTGGCTCTATCATTCGGATTTTGGGGTGATCGGCGCGATTTCGGTGGCGCTTGGCTTTACCGACACGCCGATCAATTTCCTCGATAACACCACCATGGTCATGCCGGCGTTGATCGTGGTGAATGTGTGGAAGGAATTTCCCTTCGCGATGATTATGATGCTGGCGGGGTTGCAGACCGTGCCGGACCATCTGCTGCGCGCCGCCCGCGTCGATGGCGCCGGCACGTTCGAGAGTTTCCTGCACATCACCCTGCCGCATCTCAAGGGCGTCACCTTGGTGACGGTGCTGCTGCTGCTGGTGACCAACCTCAACAGTTTCACCATCCCCTACATCATGACCGGCGGCGGGCCGGCGGGGGCGAGCGAGATCTGGATCACCCATATCTATCAGCTCGCCTTTGGGCGCATCCGCTTCGGGCTCGCCTCGGCCTATTCGGTGATCCTGTTCATCGTGATGATGGGGCTTGGCTACTTCTATGTCCGCGCCCTCACCCAGGGTGATGAGCGGAGGGGGGGATGAAGGCGCGCGGCTTCTGGCGGTTCGGCGGCAATGTGTTTCTGGCCGTGCTCATCGTGTTCACCATGCTGCCGATGGTGTGGATGGTGATCACCTCGCTGAAGACGCAGTTCGCGGCTTTGCAGTACCCGCCGGAGTGGATCCCGAAGAACCCGACGCTCGACCAATACTGGCAGTTGCTCTCGCCGGCCAATGATGTCGGTCGGGAGTTCCTGCGCTATTTGTTCAACAGCATCTGGGTTTCGACCGCGAGCACCGTGCTCGGCGTCGCGGTCGCGGTTCCAGCTGCCTATGCGTTCTCGCGCTTCCGGTTTCCCGGCCGTAATCTGCTGTTCTACTCCGTGCTGCTGCGCAACATGTTCCCGGCGGTGGTGTTCCTTATGCCGCTGTTCATCATGATGCGCTGGCTGGGGCTGGTGAACACCCAGGCCTCGCTGATCCTCACCTACCTCACCTTCGGCCTGCCATTGTCGATCTGGCTGCTGAAGGGGTTCTACGACAACATACCCGTTCAGCTCGAACAGGCCGCGCGGATCGACGGGGCGTCGCGCTTTCAGGCGTTCATCCTCATCGTCATGCCGCTCTCGGCGCCTGGAATTACGGCGACGGCGATCTACTCCTTCATCATGGCGTGGAACGAATACGTCTATGCGCTGACGTTTCTTAATGACAAGGACCGCCTGACCCTGCCGGTGGGGCTGCAGCGGTTCTTCACGGAATACGCGACGAACTGGCCGGGGTTGATGGCGGCTTCCTTCATCATGAGCGTGCCGGTCGTGGCGCTTTTCCTGGTGCTGCAAAAATATTTCGTCCGGGCATTGACGGATGGGGCGGTGAAATCGTGACGGACAGGGATCGCCCATGGCGCAGGTAATTCTCGGCAATATCGTCAAGCGCTATGGCGACAGCGTGGCGGTGGATGATGTATCGCTAACGGTGGAGGACGGGGAATTCGTCGCCCTCGTTGGCCCCTCCGGCTGCGGCAAGACGACCACGCTGAACCTGGTGGCCGGGCTGATCGAACTCACCGAGGGGACGATCCATATCGGCGATCGCCAGGTCAACGAGCTCGACCCGAAGGACCGGGACATCGCGATGGTGTTCCAGAACTACGCGCTCTATCCCAACAAGACGGTCTACGCGAACCTCGCCTTCCCCTTGCAGATGCGCAAGACGGCCAAGGCCGAGATCGATCGCAAGGTGCGCGCCGCCGCGGCCTCGCTCGATATCACGCATTTGCTGCAGCGCCGGCCGCGGGAACTCTCGGGCGGGCAGCAGCAGCGCGTCGCGCTCGGCCGCGCTTTGGTGCGGGACCCAAAAGTGTTCCTGATGGATGAGCCGCTTTCCAACCTCGACGCCAAGCTGCGCGTGCAAATGCGCGCCGAGTTGAAGCGCTTCCACCAGGATCTGAAGGCGACGATCATCTACGTCACCCATGATCAGCTTGAGGCCGTCACCATGGCCGATCGCATGGCGGTGATGAACCATGGTGTGCTGCAACAGTACGACACGCCGGAGACGGTGTTCAACGCGCCGGTGAACGTGTTCGTCGCGGGGTTCGTCGGTAGCCCGGCGATGAACCTGTTTCCTGCTGAGGTGATCGAAGCGGGCGCGGCGCTGCGCGGGTCGGAGGGCTGGCGACTGGCGTTATCAGAGCGCAACGCGGCGCGGGCACGGCGGGCGAAGGAGGGCGTGATTCTCGGCGCACGGCACTCGATGATCGGGCTACACCGCGAGGCCGCGGAGGATCGCGTTCCCGGGCGGGTCTATACCGTGGAGCCGACGGGGGATGTGACGTTCGTGCATGTCCGCGTCGGGGAGGCGAATGTGATCGCCTCGGTTGGGCCGGATATCAAGCTGCGGGCCGATGATGCGGTTTGGCTCGGTTTCGACCAGGCGAAACTGCATGTGTTCGACGCGGCCAGCGGGCGGGCGTTGCGTGACTAGCGCGCGAAGGACGTTCTTTTTTTGAGCAAAAAGAACCAAAAGACTTTTTTGGACTTCGTTGCCGTTGGCTACCCTCCCGGGATGGTTGGGCGCGGTACGCGCCAAATGGGTAGAAGTTTTTTGCTTCTTTTTTCCAAAAAAGAAGGCATTACTTTCTCCTGCAAACGACCCCTCCCAAGAAGGAGCACCCAGTGAAAATCACCAACGTCCGTACCGCCATCATCGAGGGGAATTTCCCTTGGGTGCTGGTGAAGGTCGATACCGATATTGGCATCACTGGTCTCGGCGAGGCCTATTGGGGGGCGGGGGTCGCCGAGTTGGTGCACCAGGCCAAGCCCGTCTTGCTCGGCGAGGACCCGACCAATATCGCCCGCCTCGTTGAGATGATGATCCGCTGCCTCTCCGGCGAGGGTTCCCAGGCCGGCGCCACGGTGACGGCGATCAGCGGGATCGAGATCGCGCTATGGGACTTGCTGGGCCGCGTGCACAAAATGCCGATCTCTACCTTCTTCGGCGGGCGGTTCCGCGACAAGATCCGCATCTACGCCGACTGCCACGCCGGCGAGACGCCGGACCCGATGGATTACGGCAAGAAGGCGCGCGAGGTGGTGGCCGAGGGGTTCACCGCGATCAAGTTCGATCTCGATACGCTCAATCCCTACACGCTCGACATCACCGATGACCCGCACCCCCGCCGGCGTTGGTTCGAGCCATTCAACCGCATCATCGGCTCGCGAGAGATGGCGTGGATGGTCGACGTGGTGCGCTGCGTGCGCGAGGCCGTCGGGCCCGAGGTGTGGGTGGCGATGGACATGCACTGGAAGTTCAACGTCAACGACGCGATAAAGCTGGCCCAAGCCGTCGAGCCGTTCGACCTCATCTGGCTGGAGGACCCGGTGCCGCCGGAGAACATCGAGGCGCAGCGGCATGTGACGCATTCGACCAAGACGCCGATCTGCACCGGCGAGAATCTGTACCGCAAGCATGGGTTCCGCGAGCTGATCGAGAAACAGGCCGCCCGCATCATCGCGCCCGACATCCCCAAGATGGGCGGGCTGGCGGAGGCCAAGAAGGTCGCCGATCATGCGGACCTCTATTACATCCCGCTGGCGCCACATAACGTGGCGAGCCCGATCGGCACGGTGGCGGGCGCGCAGGTATGCGCCTCGATGAACAACTTCCTGGTGATGGAATACCATGCCCATGAAGTGCCCTGGTGGGGCGACATGGTGGTGGGCGGGCAGCCGATCGTCGACGGCTACATCCATCTCAACGACAAGCCCGGCCATGGGCTGGAGCTGAACGAGGATGTCGCGCGCGCGCATGTGCGGCCTGGCACTTCCTATTTCGGGGATGAGCCATGACCCATACGCCCGACATCACCCGGCCGGACCCGGCGCTGGTTGAGGCGCTGCGTGGCATCGGTGCCGCGGCGGCGACCTCGTCGCTGGCGCGGCTCGGGGTGCGCAACGCCCATATGGTTGGGCCGGTGGCATGGACAGCGGGGCGAGCGGTTGCCGGGCCGGCGCTGACCCTGCAATTCATGCCCAAGCGGGAGGACCTCTACGGGGAGGACGAGTACGCCGACCCGGAAAAGCAACTCCATCGGCACGTACTCTACCACACCCAGCCCGGCGACATTGTGGTGGTCGATGCGCGGGGGGACATGAAGAGCGGCATTTTCGGCGAGATGATGCTGACCTATTTCAAGGGGCGTGGCGGGCAGGGCGTGGTAATCGACGGCTGCATCCGCGACTGGCCGAACGCTGGGGGGCTCGGCATTGCGATGTGGCTGCGGGGATTGACGCCCAATTTTCACACTCAGACCGACCTGATGCCATTCGCCGTCAACGTGCCGATCGCCTGCGGGGGGGTGACCGTGATGCCCGGGGATATCATCGTCGCCGATGACGATGGGGCGGTGGTGGTGCCGGCCGGCATGGCGGCGAAGGTGATCGAATATGCCTCGCAGCACCATGAATGGGAGGATTTCTCCCGCGAGCGGCTGGAGCAGGGGGGCGATCTGCGACGTTACTATCCGCTGTCAGATGCCGCGCGGCCAGAATATGAGGCGTGGAAGAGGGCCAAGGGGTTGTAGGCTCGGGCGCTCGCGCTGATGATCCCTGGCCTCTATCCGCCGCTGTGAAGCATGCTATGGCGCGTCCCACGGAGGACCTCCATGGATTTCGCACTTAGCCACGAGCAGCGCCTGTTGATCGAGACTGTCCGCGGCTTCATCCGCACGGAGTTGCAGCCGTTGGAGGCGGAGGTGGAGGCGAGCGGCGTGCTGGCCCCGCAGGCGGCGCGGGCGATTTTCGACAAGTCCCGCGCGCTCGGGCTCTATGCGATGAACATCCCGGAGGAATTGGGCGGCGGAGGGCTGTCGGCGCTCGACACCATGCTGGTGGAGGAGCAGTTTGGCCGTACCACCGATATTCTGATCCGTCGCGCCTTCGGCAATGTCTACGAGGTTCTGCTGCGCTGCGACGAGGGGCAGCGGGCGCGCTGGCTGCTGCCGGCGGTGCGGGGCGAGCGGACCTGCTCGATCGCCATCACCGAGCCTGGCGCCGGTTCGGACGCGGCGGCGATCCGCACCCGGGCGGTGCGCGACGGCGATGGGTGGGTGCTCACGGGGGGCAAGCACTTCATCAGCGACGGGCTGTTTTCGGATTTCTTCCTGGTCTCTGCCGTCACCGATCCGTCGGCCGGCGGGCGGGGGATATCGCTGTTCCTGGTCGATAAGGGCCTGCCCGGCTTCACGATCGGGCGCGACCAACCGATGATGGGGCTGCGCGGGACCAGCCATGTGGAGCTGAGCTTCGAGGACGTGCGGCTGGATGGGCAATGCCTGCTGGGGGGCGAGGGAGCGGGGTTGCGGCTCGCGCTTGAGACGCTGGGGCGGGTGCGACTGGCACAGGTGGGGGCGCGGGCGATTGGCAAGGCGACGCGGGTGCTGGACCTGATGGCGGAGTATGCGCGGGAGCGGCAGCAGTTTGGCCAGGCAATCGGCGATTTCCAGTTGATCCAGCAGATGCTGGCTGACAGCGCGAGCGAGATCGTGATGGCAAGGCTGCTGCTGCACCGCGCCGCCTGGGAGCTGGACCAGGGGCGGGATGGGCGGGATCTCATCGCGATGGTGAAGGTGCAGGCCGCGGAGATGCTGGGGCGGGTGGTGGATCGGGCGGTGCAGGTGTTCGGTGGCATGGGGTTCTGCAAGGACCTACCGATCGAGCGCTACTACCGCGATGCGCGCATCTATCGGATTTTCGACGGCACTTCCGAAATCCATCGCACGGTGGTCGCCCGCAGCCTGCTCAAACGTGGGGGGCAGCTCTACGACATCATCCCCTGATGGCGAGACGTAGCGCTTGGAATGCTGAAGGCCCTGCGCTATACGACGCGCCAAGCCGCTTTAGCTCAGGGGTAGAGCAACTGATTCGTAATCAGTAGGTCGTAGGTTCAATTCCCACAAGCGGCACCATTTTCCCAGAGTTATGCACAGCGCTCATGGCGCTTTTGAGCCTCGGCGAGTGGGTCGAGGTCTCCGCTGACGTGGGCGCTCGGGCGCACATCAAGCCTTTGCTGGGGTCAGGAATGTTGTGACCGTGCAGACCCTGCGTCAAATGCGGGTCCCGGCAATGATCCGTCTATTTTTTGTTCCGTATGATTCGAATGAGAAAATATCGATATCAAGAGATTCCGTTAAGCGATAAATACAGGTGTCAACGGCGGTCTGAATCCCGGCCATCGGGGCGGCGTAAAACCAGGCCAGTGCGGATGATGCAGCGTGGGATGGCAAGGGGCCCGATCGGGCCCCTTGCCATGTCGTCCGAGCGCG
>CAIWAJ010000005.1:0-4872 GCA_903910565.1 uncultured Rhodospirillales bacterium | reverse complement strand
GATCGAGGGAGGCAGGAGGAAGCCGGTGCAACGGTCGGAGGGGCGGAAATTGGCCATTCGCGCGGGTCCGGCGAGAGGGAATCGATGTTACGATTCTAACTCAAAGCCGGGGTGGGCGTAAGTCCGACAGGCTGCTAGACCAATAGTCTCAAGCCCGAGAATGGTCGGCACCGGCACCGCAAATTCCCGCGCCATGATTTCGTCCAAACCCTTCGCGATCGCCTCACGGTTCGCCTCCCATCGCTGCTGGTTCCAGTTGTCCGCACGATCGGACTGACCTCGCTCGCGATCAAAAAATCGACTGACCAGTCTCTGCCTCCGAAGCCGATCCAACCAGAACTGTATCTTGCCCCCAGCCTCTGCGGCCCGGATATCCTCCCGGCATTTCTGAAGTTCGTCCTCGGCGAGCTCACGTTCTGTTCCGGCTGCCGTTCTAAGTTCCTGAAGCAAAGATGCCTCACGGTTCCTAAGCCGTGCAAGTTTGGCGTCGTTCACAACCGTCTCACTCAGGCAATCCGCCAACATCGCGCGGCTCATCTGAATTTCGTGCGTCGATGTCAGCCCGGGTCCCAGACTCGCCGCTGATTGTCGGCTATCATTAAATGCTATGAGGCGCCGTCCTTCGGCCGGAAGCCACTTTCGCTCGGACCCTGGTAGTGGCGGCATAGACGCGAGCATGGTCTCCGCCGAAACGCTCAAACCCTCCGTGTCGCTCAATTGCACCGGGCCGAAGTCGTTCTCGCCGCAGACCGGGCAGTCATCGTGTTGCGCCATTTTGACGTACGGCGACCGGCTCTCTCGACGACCATCGACCAACTGATAGTGGAACCATTTACTGTCTCCCTGCGTAGCGGGGCGCAATCTCACGCCGCCAGGGTCATTTGAGTCGTCATCACGTCCGTCGCGCATCGGCCGGTAGCGGTTGTCCTTGGTGTCGTGAACGGCCGCGAAGAACCATTCGCCACAGGCCTTGCATCGATGCAACGGTAACGTTTGTGAGGCACAGTGCGGGCATAACTCACGCGACCCAGACAACACTGGACCTGCGCCCGGCAGATGGTAGCCCTCATCCCGGGAACAGTCAGGATTAACGCATGCCATTGGCACGACGGGGCTCCGCACGAGGAAATGCAGCTTATGAGGGAAGAGTGGCAGCTCGTCCTTACTCCATCGCGCACGCGCGCCGAGGCGCAAAAGTTTCTCCGTGGCGCGCCTCGAGTCCGGGTCAACCCGCCCCCAAACCTCTTGGCTAAGCCTATCCAGCGATACGATGTCGCGTCGCTCTGTCGCCGTCCAAAGCTCGTTTTCCATTCGACGCATGATTGGCGCGCGCGAAAGCATCTCCGCCAGAGATCGAGCCGGCTCCGGGTGCATCTGTGCTGAAGCACTAGCGTCAGGTCCTGCCAACGTGGCACATTGCTTTGCTACACCGCGAGCCAGCTCTGGATCGGTGACCAAGCCGTCCCCATCAAGGAATGGCCTGTCTGGAAAAATATTCGGAACATCGATGGGCTCTGGTGTCCGCGCGGGCGGGGCGGGCATATTGAGCCCCCGTCTATAGTGGTGGCCCTCAAGTATCTGGACGTCGGCCGGGGAGCGGGAGAATAGAGCCGCGCTGAATTCCTTCAAATCGCCACCCAGCGTGGCAGATGCCCCCAGACACAAGACATCCTCGGGACTGAGCCCACAGCGCAAGAGAACGCGTCGGAGCAGCAAGGCGATTTCAGCCGCAAGTGTGCCGGAGTAGAGATGCATTTCGTCAAGGACTATGACACGTAGGTCCTTGCCAAAAAACGGCGCATCCTGCGGACGAATAAGCATGTACTCGAGCATGGAGTAATTCGTGACCAGCACGTCCGGCGGATTCTGCCTTCCGGCTGATCGTGTGCGGATGCGTGACCCGTCGTCATGACGTGGGTATCCGATCTTGTCGGCAGCAACATCGTCCTCCGGCGTCTCGCCGGTAAAGTGCAGCAGGCGGCACTTTGACTGGCCCGCAAGCCATCCATGCAAACGTTCCACCTGATCGTTGACCAGCGCGTTCATCGGATAGAGCACGATGGCACGCACTCCATCCTGACCGCCCTGACGTGGTTTCGAATAGATGTCGTCCAGAAGCGGAAGAAGGAATGCCTCGGTCTTCCCCATACCGGTACCAGCACGGATGACGACGACAGGGCGGGGGCCGGCGCTTGTTCGAGAAATATCAATCGCTCTGCGTTGATGTTCGTATAAAGGCCGACCGATTGGAAAACCCGCACGCTTGAGCTGATCGCGGAGTGCCGACGAAAAGCATCCATCGTTAGTCAGATCATCAATGCTTTTCTGACTCGTAACGGCAGGAAATATGCCTTCCACGAATAGTTCGCTGGCTGAACCGCCGTCCCCATCGCCGCCGAGCCAAATCTCGCGCACCCGCTCCTGTAGAGCCAAATCTCGTAGGTAAGCGCCACCGGACGCAATGTCGACAAGCCGCTCCTGCATCTGCTCACGCGTCTTGATGGCGTCAATCTGAAGCGACTGTTCGATTTCCATTCGTAGCCGATCCTTTAGCGCATGAGGGACGAGAGACGGATAATGAGATGCACGCCGAGCCAACGGCGGACTGGAGCGAGTGACAGGGCGGTGGAAAGATTTTCCGGGAACCCTTGCGGGATATCGGTGGACACGGTCCGCCAAGCCAGTGAGGCGATGCTTGCTTCGGCGCGGCCAGCAAGGAAGTTTGTATCCAACCTTTCGGCGCGAGCAGCGGTTTCCTTCAATCGGTGCTCTGCACCGACGAGTGCGGACGGATCGGCGATCCCTCCTTCCGCCGGACGCATGTCGTCGGGCAGGCTTCGAACGGCGAGCGTGTACATGAGCCGCACCCTCTCGGCCCGAGGCAATGTGGACATCCCGAGATGGATCGCCCGTATTGCGGAGCAAGGGGCGATTTGGAAGAGCGTGTCCAGCGTCGTCACGCCAAGCGCTGCGGTCGAGTGTGAAATTCTAAACCGTTCCACAAGCGACCGACAAAGCGGCAGGTCGGGCTGCCATCCCTCCAGAATACGCCGAGCGGCATATGCGTGGTGGGGCTCTAGCAACGCATTCAAACTTCCCACCCCATCCGCATAGACCCGCGCGCGAACCGCCGAAAGTGCTTCCGAGGCCAGCAATGGCAGGCGCGCATCCACCGCTAAACGGAGAGCATCCTGCCAATTCGGCGCGTGTCGAAGAAAGATCGCTGTAGTACGCTGTGGATTCAAGGCCAAGTGTGCCGTACCAAGCCATGCGGTCTCATAGAATAGTGCAACACCGTAAGGGGCCTGATCCGGCAGAGGTACAAGCAATGTGTTCTCGTTCTCGCCAGCCAGGATTCCCTGAACCTCTTCCACGCCTTCGGCCGACCAAATGATGGCGCTATGACCGTCGGTCCATTCGGTGGGTGTTTCCGTCGAGATGGAGACATTCTTTCCTTTCCTATGACTCGATACGACAATTCCCGAGTCAGTCACGGTCGAAGCTATGGACACGAACGAGCCGCGAATATCGAATCTTTGAGGCGCGACCATCAGCGGTTCACCGAGCGCCGCAAGTCGCATCGGACCGACCCGTACGCCATTGGACGAATAGCTAGCGACCGGACACGGCCCTTCCATCACATACCAAGGTACCTCATCGGTACCTTCGGGGCGCGACACCCACAGCGTCGCATCGCCATGCCGCGCCGTGTTGAATGGAGCATCGAAATCAATGGGGTGCCACCCCGACGTGTCACGAATGGCACCTCCGTTCGGTGCCTGCTCGATGGCGATGCGAGC
The DNA here is from genome assembly GCA_903910565.1 of uncultured Rhodospirillales bacterium. GTDB lineage: Bacteria > Pseudomonadota > Alphaproteobacteria > Acetobacterales > Acetobacteraceae > CAIYPH01. The sequence goes on along the minus strand of CAIWAJ010000005.1, from coordinate 1,072 downwards.
AGGGATGGTCGCGCGCTCGCCGTTCCAACGCCCCTCAATCCGCCCGCGGCGACGCAGCGGATCCATGCCGGGTAACAACGAGTATCCGGGGAAATTCCAGCCGTGCCCAGCGGACTCCGCCGTCAGCACTTGAGTGCCGACGCATGCACGGGACGGGACAAACCCCTCCGGCACAACCCGAGCCATCAGGTTGCATTCCCTGCCCCAGGCTACACCCTTACCACCAGCGGTCAGGATGACCGGCTGAACGTTCAGAAGCCGCCTGCTATTCGATTGGACCTCTGCCCTCCAGACTTCCTCGCCCCCAGCCGAAAGGATTGTCCCTTCGGGGACGCCACCCTGCCAGATTCGCAAGACATAAGCGGAATCCAATCCACGTTCCACGGTCGGCGCCTCTGAAGCCGTCAAGCTCCGGTGCATCAGGATCGCGAATGGGCGGCCCGGGGGGAACGAAATAACGAACGGGTCGAGAGCACCTTTCTCCGGTGCACGAAGATCGTACGCGAGAATATATTCCTCTGAATTCCAAAGCCGGATAACCTGCGTCATTGGTGGCCGGCCTGCCGGCTCCACGGTGATGACCCGCTCACTCGGCCCCTTGACTGGCAAGCGGGCAATTGGTTCCTCCGTGTGCCACTGGACGGCGCCACCCTCGCCAATGGTGCCTCCTACTCGGAAACCATCACCGGACAGTGCGATCGGACCGGACGGCAGTGCCATGTGCTTGGGGAGCTCCATGACAAACACCTCCCCTGAGGCATCCAACCAAATCCGGGGGTTCTCAAGTGTCGGGCCAGATGGAATCCCTGGCTCTGGAGCCTCCAGGCCACCACCGATCTTCTTCGACGAGGCACTGGGTTGAACGGCTTCTTCTGAACCTTCTGGCGGCCCGCCTTGTACCTCACTACCTTGTTTTGCTTCGAGTGGCTCTGCTAGCAGCCTGTCGGACTCGGGTTTTCATTTGAATTGGAGAATTTCGATGGAACCAGACTAACTGGCGCGACGGTTTGCCCATGCCTCGCCGGTTGGGTTCCACCCCTCTGCCGTAACGGCCGATTTCGCTCCACGGGGT
>CAIWAJ010000004.1:0-4372 GCA_903910565.1 uncultured Rhodospirillales bacterium | reverse complement strand
TTCCTGGCGGAAAGCCTTTTGCAAAATCGCCTTGCCGAGATCGAGATATTGCTGGCGTTGCTGCGTGCGCACGAAGCGGCGAATACGCGCGCGCGCTTTGCCGGTGACGACGAAGCGTTCCCACGTCGGCGACGGCGTCTGCGCCTTTGAGGTGACGACCTCGACCTGATCGCCATTGGCGAGTTGCGTGCGCAACGGCACCAGCTTGCCGTTCACCTTGGCGCCGACGCAGGTATCGCCGACCTGGGAGTGCACGGCGTAGGCGAAATCCACCGGGGTGGCGCCGCGCGGCAGCGGGATCAGCGTGCCCTTGGGGGTGAAGCAGAAGACCTGGTCCTGGTAGAGGGCGAGCTTGGTGTTGTCGAGGAAGTCCTCCAGCGTGGAGTTGTCGAGGATTTCCTTGAGGTCCTGCACCCAGGAGAACTGCGCCGTCTCGTTGGCCGCCGTGTCGCCCTGCTTGTAGAGCCAATGCGCGGCGACGCCGTTTTCGGCGACGTCATGCATGTCGCTCGTGCGGATCTGCACCTCGATCTTCTGGTTGCGCGGCTCGCGCAGCGTCACCCCGGTGTGCAGGCTCTGGTAGCCGTTGGTCTTGGGGGTGGAGATGTAGTCCTTGAAGCGCCCGGCGATCACCGGATAGGTGGCGTGCACGGCGCCCAGTGCGGCGTAGCAGGCTTCGCGGGTGGGAACCACGATGCGGAAGGCCATGATGTCGGAGAGCTGCTCGAACTGCACGTTGCGGCGCTGCATCTTCTCCCAGATGGAGTAGGGCGATTTCTCGCGGCCGGTGACCTCGACCGCCTCAACCCCGTGCTCATGGCAGATGCGGGCAAGCTCCAGCCGGACTTCCTCAATGACGTCCGCGCCCTGGCCGCGCAGGAAGTTGAGGCGGGCCTTGATGGATTCCGAGGCCTCGGGGTCGATCTGCGCGAAGGAGAGCGTTTGCAGCTCGTTCTTGATCGACTCCATGCCGATGCGCTCGGCGAGCGGCGCGTAGATCTCCATCGTCTCGCGGGCGATGCGCTCGCGGCGATGCGCCTCCTTGACGAAGTGCAGCGTGCGCATGTTGTGCATGCGATCGGCGAGTTTGACGAGCAGGACACGGATGTCCTTGCTCATCGCCAGCACCAGCTTGCCGAAATTCTCGGCCTGCTTGTTGCGATCGGACTGGAGTTCGAGGCGGGTCAGCTTGGTGACGCCATCGACCAGGCCGGCCACCTCGCGGCCGAACAGCCGCTCGATCTCGGGCCGCTTGAGGGCGGTGTCCTCGATCACGTCATGCAGCAAAGCGGTGACGAGGGTCGCGTCGTCCAGCCGGTAGCGCGCGAGGATTTCGGCGACCGCGAGCGGATGGGTGATGTAGGGGTCGCCCGCGTCGCGCTTCTGGCCATCATGGGCGGCGGCGGCGGTGTCGTAGGCGCGCTGGAGGAGTGCGCTGTCGCTGTCGGGATTGTAGCGGCGGACGGTCTCTATCAGCGCACGCACCGGAGAGGTGGTCAGCGGCGCCGTAGTCGTGTCATCGGGTCCGCGCAACGGCGCGGCGCGCCAGGTCTCCGGGGCGCCGCGCGTCATCGCGCCGGGCTAGCGGCGGCGGCCGCCGAGTTCCGCCTCGATGGCGGCTTCCAGATCGTCGGGGCCCAGTTCTTCGGTGGCCTCGGGAAGGCTGGCGGCCTCCTCCTCGGCGGAAATGTCCTGCAAGCCGAAGATGTTCTGGTCGGTCGGGATGAGGTCGAGCACCTCCTCGTCGGCCGGCTCGGGCTCGGGCGAGCGGGAGAGCGATTTGATGAGGTCGTGCTCGAGCTTGGCGAGCGGAACCGTCTCGTCGGCGATTTCGCGCAGGGCTACGACGGGGTTCTTGTCGTTGTCGCGATCGACCGTCAGCTCCTCGCCGCGAGAGAGGTTGCGCGCGCGCTGGGCGGCGAGCAGCACCAGCTCGAACCGGTTGGGGATTTTCTCGACGCAGTCTTCGACGGTTACGCGTGCCATTCGCCTGCTCTCCGCACACCAATATTGAACCGCCCAGATAAGCCGCTGGCGCGGCGAAAGCAAGGCGTTTGCTGCGCCACAGCAATCGCCAGGCGCTATAGCAGCCCAACGCCCTGCGGCGGCAGCGCGGCCAGCAGTGCCTCGACCGCGCGCCCAAGCCGCGGATGCACCCAGCCCGGCGCGACATCGGCCACCGGGCGCAGCACGAAGGCGCGCTCATGGGCGCGGGGATGCGGCAGGATAGGGTCCGGGCTGTCCCGCAACAGTCCGTCGATGGTGATGAGGTCGAGATCGAGGGTGCGGGCGGCGTTGGGCTCACCGCGCACCCGGCCGGCTCGCGCCTCGATCGCATGCAGCCGGGCCAGCAGAGCGGCGGGGTCAGCGGCCTCGCCTTCGAGCCGGGCGACACCGTTGACGTAATCCGGCTGACCGGAGGGGGGCATGGGCGCGCTGGCGTACCAGCGCGAAATCGCTGTCACCCGCAGCCCGGGCAGGCTGCGCAGCGCCTCGGCGGCGGCGCGGCAGGTGGCCAGCGGATGGGCGCCGGCATGGTCCGGCAGGTTGGCGCCGATGGCGATCAGGATCATCTATGCCTCCACCACCGCAATCCACGCGCGCCGCCTGCAACCGGGAATAGGCCACCGGCTTCCCGCGTCCAACGTCTTGCTTTAGTGTCGTTCGTCCATGAGCCGCCGATTGGGCTCGTCTGGGCTGTATTTTAACCGATGCGAGAAGGTTTTCACCAGTGCATTTCCTGCCCAATGAGCGCGTCGCCCTGTTCATCGATGGCGCAAACCTCTACTCCGCCTCGCGCAATCTCGGCTTCGACGTCGATTACCGCAACCTGCTCGAATTCTTCCGCCGCAAGACGCATGTCATCCGCGCCTACTACTACTCGGCGGTGCTGGAAACCGAGGAATACTCGCCGCTGAAGCCGCTCACGGACTGGTTGGCCTATAACGGCTACACCCTGGTCACCAAGCCGGCCAAGGAATTCACCGACGCCACGGGCCGGCGCCGCGTGAAGGGCAACATGGATATCGAGCTGGCCATCGACATGCTGGAGCTCGCCGACAAAATCGACCACGCCGTGCTGTTCAGCGGCGACAGCGATTTCCGCCGGCTTGTCGAGGCAGTGCAGCGGCGCGGCGTGCGCGTCTCGGTGGTCTCCTCCATCCGCACCACGCCGCCGATGGCCGCCGACGAACTGCGCCGTCAGGCCGACCAGTTCCTCGAACTGTCAGACATCGCCCCCGAATTCACCCGTCGCCAGATGGACCCCCGCCCAACCCGCCCGCCGGTGCGGCAGACCCCCTCCGAGCCCTACGGCAACGATCCGCTCGACATCGAATAGCCGCTACCCCACGCGGCACGGGGCGGGCGGCACCGCCGTATCGGCGAGCACGGTATGAGCCGGGGTAAACATGTCCCACCCCGCCGCGCGCGCCGCCGGCGGCGTGACCCGCAACACATGCATCGGCCGCCGCACCTGCCCGTCGGCGCCGATCTGGGCGCCGCGGGTGAACGGGCTCTCCACCGGCATGAACCGCATCTGCCGCGCCAGAGCTGCACCGTCGGCGCTGGCGGTGGCGGCCACCGCCCCGAGCAGATGGCGCACCGCCTCGTAGGCGCCAATATCGGCAATCTCCGGCGCCCGCCCCGCCCGCTCGACGAAACGGCGCGCCCAGGCGAGGCCCGCCGTGCTGGCCCAGGAATAGGGCGACACCACCAACCGCCCCACCGCCGCCGGCCCGAGCGCAATGATCTCGGCGATATCGAGGCGGGCCGCGATGCTCGGCTCGCCAGATGCCACGGCGGCGCCGTCACATAATATCGCCGCCCCGCCCCCCTCCTCCGCGATACCCTGCTCGGCCAGCACAGCCCGCACCACCACGGCGCGCGCGGTCGCCGCGCCCGGCACCACCCAGCAGGCGCGCAGCGCCATCGCCCCCAGCACAGCCGCGAGCGTGCGCCCGATCGCCCGATCATCGCCCGTCCACATGAAACTGGCCGCCGAGCACCCCTTGGCCGTCAGCTCCACCGAGGTCGGCCCGCATATCAGGATCACCCGCCGGCGCGCCGCACACACCGCCTGCGCCGCGGCTGCCACCGGGCCATCGGCCAGCACGACAACCGCCGTCACGTCATCCTCATCGATCCAGCGCTCCACCAGCGACGTGGCGCGCGCCGCATCCCCCCCGGCGTCAGCGCTGACGATCTCGATCGCCCGCCCGATCCGCCCGCCGCCGAATTCCGCCGCGGCCATGCGCATCGCGCCCACCGCGCCGGCCCCGGCCGCGATGTCGGTCAGCGCCAAAATGCGCAGCGCCCCGGCGGCGCGCGCCGGCCCGGCCGCCCGCGCGCCGAGCCCCGTCAGCAGCGAACG
>CAIWAJ010000003.1:0-2202 GCA_903910565.1 uncultured Rhodospirillales bacterium | reverse complement strand
TCGGCACCCTCATCCGCATCGGCAACAACTTCCTGTTCTCCGGCGAATGGTGGATCACCATTTTCCCCGGCGTGACGCTGGCGGCCATGGTGCTGTCGATCAACCTGCTGGGTGACTGGCTGCGCGATGCCTTGAACCCGAGGCTGCGCTGAGATGCCGTTGCTCGAAGTCGAGAATCTCACCGTCGAATTCCCCACCCGCCGAGGCACACTGCGGGCGATCGACGGTGTGTCCTTTGCGATCGATCCCGGCGAGGTGCTGGGCGTGGTGGGCGAGAGCGGTGCGGGCAAGTCGCTCACCGGTGCGGCGATCATCGGGCTGCTGGAGCCGCCCGGCCGCGTCGCCGGCGGGCGTATTCTGCTCGATGGCAAGCGCATTGATGATCTGTCGCAGGAGCGCATGCGCGCCATCCGCGGCCGCCAGATCGGCGCGATTTTTCAGGACCCGCTGACCACCCTGAACCCGTTGTTCTCCATCGGCCGCCAACTCGTGGAGACCATCCAGACCCATCTCGGCCTCTCCGACCGCGATGCGCGGGCGCGGGCGATCAAGTGGCTGGAGGATGTCGGGATCCCCGCCGCCCGCCAGCGCATCGACGCCTATCCGCATGAGTTTTCCGGTGGCATGCGGCAGCGCGTGGTGATCGCGCTCGCTTTGTGCGCCGAGCCCCGCCTGGTCATCGCCGATGAGCCGACCACCGCGCTCGACGTCTCGATCCAGGCGCAAATCATCACCCTCCTCAAACGCATCACCCGCGAGCACGGCACCGCGGTGATGCTGGTCACCCATGACATGGGGGTGATCGCCGAAACCGCCGACCGCGTGGCCGTGATGTATGCCGGCCGCATCGCCGAAATCGGCCCGGTGCGCGATGTGGTGAAAACCCCCGCCCACCCCTATTCGGAGGGGCTGATGGGCAGCATCCCCAGCCTCGAACACCGCGTCGAGCGCCTGCGCCAGATCGACGGCGCCATGCCCCGCCTCACCGCCATTCCGCAAGGCTGCGCCTTCAACCCGCGCTGCCCCGCCGCCTTCGACCGCTGCCGCACCGAGCGGCCGGACCTGCTGCCGGCCGGCGCCACGCGGGCGGCCTGCTGGCTCCACGCGGGGGCGCGCTGAAATGCCCGACATTGTCCTCGCTGCCAGCAACATCACCCGCGATTTCGACGTCTCGCGCCCCTGGCTGCAACGCGTCCTCTCCCGCGAACCGCGCCGCACCCTGCGCGCGGTGGACGGCGTCTCCTTCGCCATCCCCCGCGGCACCACCCTCTCGTTGGTCGGCGAAAGCGGCTGCGGCAAATCCACCGTCGCCCGCCTCGCCGTCGGCCTCTACGCCCCGACCTCCGGCGACATCACCTTCGAAGGCCAGCCCCTCTCCTCCGCCCGCGCCCAACCGGCGCTGCGGCGGAAAATGAACATGATTTTCCAGGACCCCTACGCCTCGCTCAACCCGCGCTGGCGGGTGCGCGACATCGTGGCCGAACCTATTCGCGCCTTCGCCCTGCTGCGTTCCGAGAAGGACATCGCCGACCGCGTCGCCCAACTCCTCACCCAGGTCGGCCTGGCCGGCGCCGATGGCGAGAAATACCCCCACGAATTCTCCGGCGGCCAGCGCCAGCGCATCTCCATCGCGCGCGCCTTGTCGAGCGAGCCCGACTTCCTCGTCTGCGACGAACCCACCTCCGCGCTCGACGTCTCGGTCCAGGCGCAGATCCTCAACCTCATGCGCGATCTCCAGCAGCGTCTCGGCCTCACCTACCTCTTCATCAGCCACAACCTCGCCGTCGTGCGCCACATGTCGGACCGATTGGGGGTGATGTATCTGGGCCGCATCGTCGAACTCGGCGACGGCGAAACCCTGTTCCGCGCTGCCCGCCACCCTTATCTCCTCCTGCTGCTCGAAGCGATCCCCGACCTCGCCATGGTCGGCCGCGCCCGCACCCCCGTCGGTGGCGAGGTGCCCAGCCCGATCGACCCGCCAACCGGCTGCCCCTTCCACCCCCGCTGCCCCCTCGCCAATGAGCGCTGCCGTGCCGAGAAACCGGTCCACGTGGTCGCCGACGGCGTCGAAATCGCATGCCACGCCGTCGAGGAGGGCCGCGCCTGATGGACCTCTATCACGTCTTTTTCGACCTCAAGCCCGGCATCTCCGACATCACGCTGGTCGAAAACCTCGACCGCTACATGGGCCATCTGCGGATC
>CAIWAJ010000002.1:0-3974 GCA_903910565.1 uncultured Rhodospirillales bacterium | reverse complement strand
TCCTTTGGCGGCGCCGCCGGGTTGCATGTGGCCGATGTGGCCCGCCAGCTCGACTTGTCCCGCGTGATTGTGCCCCGCGTCGCCTCGGTGCTGTCGGCCTGGGGGATGCTGGCGACCGATCTGCGTTTCGAGGTCAGCCGCACCCATATCGGCGATGCCGGGCGGCTCGACGGGGCGGCGGTGAAGCGGATGTTCGACGAGATGGAGGCGGAGGGCCGCGCCCGGCTCGCCGCCAGCTACGGCGGCGAGGTGCGGATCGAGCGGACGGTGGAGATGCGCTACGGCGAGCAGATCTTCGAAATCGCGGTGCCGCTGGGGGGCATCGACTGGGACGTGGCGGACCCGCTGCCGCAGATCGTCGAGCGGTTCCATGCCCGCCACGAGGAGCTCTACACCTACGCGCTGCGCCATCAGGAGGCGGTGCTGGTGAATGCCCGCGCGGCGGTGATCGGCGTGCTGCCCGATCTGCCGCGCGAGCCGAGCCTGCCGGAGCGTCCGGCGGCGGGGCCGAGCGGAATGCGCCGGGTCTATCTCGGCGGCTGGATGGAGGTGCCGGTCTATGCGCTCGACGGGCTGGCCCCCGGCCAGGCGATCGCCGGGCCGGCGGTGGTGGAGTCGGCGTTGACCACTGTGCTGCTGCGGCCGGGCAATCGCGCGACGGTCACGCCGCATGGCTGGCTCGACATCGCGATCGGCACCGGTACTTAGCGGCAGGACGCCAACGGCGGCAAAGTTGAGAAAAGTTTTTTTGGTTCTTTTTGTTCACCAAAAGAACATCCTAGCTGCCCTCGCCTTGCCGTCTCCGCTGCCATCTGCTTGAAGGATTGCAAGAATGTGGTGGCCACGGCCATCCATGCTCAGGGAGAAAATCAATGTCCAACATCAGCCGCCGCGCCGCCATGGCCGGCACCGCCGCCGCACTCGCCGCCCCCGGTGCGCTGCGCGCCCAGGTGAAGCCGCGCCTCACCGCGATCTCCCAGTGGAGCGCCGGCAGCGATGGCGCCGCGATCACCGCGCTCGGCAAGAAATTCGAGGAGCACGGCGGCGTGTGGCAGCACTCCCCGGTGCCGGGCTTCACCACCGAGATGATGAACAAGCTGCGCGCCCAGATCATGGCCGGCGATCCGCCTGCCTGCTCGCAGCTGAAGGGCCCGGAAATCGGCGCATGGTCGAAGATCGCCCCGACCGTCAACCTCGACGCCATCGTCGCCGCCGCCGGATACGAGAAGGTGGTCGCCCCCGATCTCGCCCGCCTCCATAAGCCCGGCGGCAAGTGGTCCGCCCTGCCGCTGCAGATCTACAGCACCAACATGCTGTTCCTCTCCAAGCGCGCGATGGACAAGGCCAAGGCCGACAAGACGCCGGTGACCTGGGCCGATTTCAACGCGCTGGCCGAGAAGATGAAGGCCGGCGGGGTTGCCCACCCCATCGCCAATGGCGGCACGCGGCCGGATGACGGCCAGAAATTCGAGGCCGCGCTTGCCGGCATCAGCCCCGCCGCCTATCGCGCCGCCTGCATGAACCTCGACGAGAAGGCGCTGCGCGGCCCCGAGATGAAGGCGGCCTTCGCCCAGGTGCGCAAAATCGCCGATTGGATGGACCCCAACACCGCCGCCCAGCATTTCTCCACCAATCTCCAGCGCTTCATCGCCGGCGACATGGGCATGCTCATCATGGGCGGCTGGGCGCAGGGCGTGCTGGTGAATGCTGGCTTCAAGCTCGACGATTTCATGATCGTCCCCGGCCCGTCGGACAACGCCAAGCCGGTGTTCCTGCTCAACGCCGATGCCTTCATTTTCTGGCAGCGCAAGGAGGCCGATCTCCAGGCCGGGCAGAAGCTGATGGCCGAGCTGGTGATGGATCCCGCGATCCAGACCATGTACTCGCAGATCACCGGCTCCATCCCCGTACGCACCGACGTCGATCTCTCCGGCCCCGGCTGGTCCGACGGCCAGCGCCGCACCGCCGCCGCGCTGAAGGAGTCGGTAGCCGCCAACCAGGCCGTTTTGAGCCTCGCCCATAACATGGCGCAGGAGAACGGCATGACGGCGGCGATGATCGATGTCATCACCGAATACGTGAAGAACCGCGCCATCACCCCCGAGCAGGCGGCGAACCGCCTGGCCGAAGCGGTGGAGGGCGCGCGTTGAGCCACGCCGCGCCGGCAGCGGCGCGGCCCCTGTTCGCCTTCTTGAAGCGGCTGCCGGAATTCCTGGTGATCTGGGTGCCGCTGCTGCTCTCGGCCGGGCACGTGGTGGTGTTCACTGCGTGGACGACGTGGATCTCCTTCACGCCGTCCACCCTGGTGCCGGTCGATGGCTTCGTCGGCTGGCGCAACTACAGCAGCGTGCTGGCAACGCGGAACTGGAAGATCGCCTTCGACAACCTGCTGCTGTTCGGCGCCGGCTTCGTCATCCTCACCGCCATTGTGGGCCTGGTGCTGGCGATCATCCTCGACCAGCGGATCCGCGGCGAGAACGTGCTGCGCTCGATCTTCCTCTACCCGATGGCCGTCTCCTTCGTGGTGACCGGCACGGTATGGAGCTGGCTGCTCAACCCCGGCATGGGCGTCCAGAAGCTGGTGAATGACTGGGGCTGGACGAGCTTCCGCTTCGACTGGCTGATCGACCGCGACATGGCGATCTGGACCATCGTGATCGCCGCGATCTGGCAATCCTCCGGCTTCGCGATGGCGTTGTTCCTCGCCGGGCTGCGCTCGGTGGAGGCCGATCTCATCAAGGCCGCGCAGATCGATGGTGCAGGGCCGGTGCGCATCTACACGCGGGTGATCCTGCCGACGCTGTGGCCGATCGTCATCGCGGTGATGGTGATCCTGCTGCAATTCGCCATCAAGACCTTCGACCTCGTTCGCGCGCTGACTGGCGGCGGGCCAGGCATCGCCACCCAGCTGCCGGCCCTCGTGGTCTATGATTTCATGTTCCAGCGCGGCCATCTCGGCCGCGGCTCGGCCGCCGCGGTGCTGATGCTGCTCACCTTGCTTGGCGTGCTGCTGCCCTATGGTGCGTGGAAATACTATCAGCGCCGGAGGGAAGCCCGTGCGTAACGCCTCGCTCTCCCGCGCGCTGCTCTACGGGTTGGCCTTCCTGCTGGCCTTCCTCTACCTCGTGCCCCTCGTGGTGGTGCTGCTGAACTCGGTGCGCACCGCCGAGGAGATCGCGCAGACCTCGATGATCGGCTGGCCGCGCAGCTGGGCCTTCCAGAACTACGTGGCCGCCTGGGCCGATTACTGCATCGCGCAGACGTGCTCCGGCATCCGGCCCTATATGCTGAATTCCGCGCTGGTCACCCTGCCGGCGACCCTGCTCTCCACCCTGCTCGGCGCGGTGGCCGGCTACGCGATTTCGCTGTGGCGCTTCAAGGGCGATGCCTGGATCTTCGCCCTGGTTACCCTCGGCGTGTTCCTGCCCGAGCAGATGCGGCTGATCCCCTGGACCATCGTGCTGCGTGACGTGGGGCTGACCAACACGCTGGCGGGGCTGGTGATGATCCACACCGTGCAGGGCCTGAGCTTCACCACGCTGTTCTGCCGCAACTACTACATCGCCATTCCCGCCGACCTGATGAAGGCCGCGAAAATCGACGGCGCCGGGTTCTTCCGGATTTTCTACCGCATTGTGCTGCCGCTCTCGCCGCCGATCCTGATCGTGACCGTGATCTGGCAGTTCACCGGCATCTGGAACGAGTTCCTCTACGGCGTCACCTTCACCACCGGCACCCAGCAGCCGGTGACGGCGGCGCTGATCGCGCTCTCCGCCTCGGTGGCCGACGTGCCGCAGCACGGCATCCAAAGCGCCGCCGTGGTGGTGGCCGCCCTGCCGACGCTGCTCGTCTACCTCTTCGGCGGCCGCTACTTCGTGCGTGGCCTCACCGCCGGCGCCGTGAAATAGGGATCACCGCATGTCCGCCCTCGTCATCCGCGACCTGCACAAGCGCTTCGGCACCACCGAGGTGCT
>CAIWAJ010000001.1:0-3688 GCA_903910565.1 uncultured Rhodospirillales bacterium | reverse complement strand
GCAGGAAGTCCATCGAATCCATCGGCCCCATCGGGTTGAGGATGCGCCGCAGCACCCACATCTTGGACAGCGTGCCGCGATCAACCAGCAGCTCTTCCTTGCGGGTGCCGGACTTGGTGATATCGATCGCCGGGAAGGTCCGCTTGTCCGACAGCTTGCGGTCAAGGATGATTTCCGAGTTACCGGTGCCCTTGAATTCCTCGAAGATCACTTCGTCCATGCGGCTGCCGGTATCGATCAAGGCAGTGGCGATGATGGTCAGCGAACCGCCTTCCTCGATGTTACGGGCGGCGCCGAAGAAGCGCTTGGGGCGCTGCAGTGCGTTGGCATCCACACCGCCGGTCAGCACCTTGCCGGACGAGGGCACCACGGTGTTGTAGGCGCGGGCGAGGCGGGTGATGGAATCGAGCAGGATCACCACGTCGCGCTTGTGTTCGACTAGGCGCTTGGCTTTTTCCAGCACCATTTCGGTAACGGCGACGTGGCGGGTGGGCGGTTCGTCGAAGGTGGAGGCGACGACTTCGCCTTTGACGGTGCGCGCCATGTAGGTGACTTCCTCGGGGCGCTCGTCGATGAGCAGCACCATGAGGAAGACTTCGGGGTGGTTATGGGCAATGGCGGTGGCGATATTTTGCAGCATCACCGTTTTGCCGGTGCGCGGCGGCGCCACGATCAGCGCGCGCTGGCCCATGCCGATGGGGGTGATGAGGTCGATCACCCGCGGCGTCATATCCTTTTGCGGGCCTTTGGCGACGGATTGGAAGTTCTCCATTTCCATCTTGAGGCGGCGGTCGGGGTAGAGGGGCGTAAGGTTGTCGAAGTTGATGCGGTGTTTCACCGCGTCGGGCGGTTCGAAATTGATGGTGTTGAGCTTGAGCAGGGCGAAGTAGCGCTCGCCATCCTTGGGCGCGCGGATCTGGCCTTCGACGCTGTCGCCGGTGCGCAGCGCGAAGCGGCGGACCTGGCTGGGCGAGACGTAGATGTCGTCCGGGCCGGGGAGATAATTGCTCTCGGCGCTACGGAGATAGCCGAAGCCGTCCGGCATGATTTCGAGGGTGCCGGAGCCGAAGACACTTTGCTCGGCCTCGGCGAGGTTTTTCAGGATCGCCACCATCATGTCCTGCTTGCGCAGGGAGGAGGCGTTCTCGATGTTGAGGGATTCGGCGAAACTCAGGAGTTCTGCCGGCGGTTTTGCCTTCAAATCGGCGAGATGCATTCGGTCGCCTCAAACATGCCGACGGGCGGGGCCCGTTGGGCAGGGGGGAATAAGGGGCAGGTTCGAGCGGGATGAGTTGGCTCGGTTGCCTTCCTCGGATCGAGCCAGCCGCGATGCGGAGGGATCGAAAAATTGGCGAGGACGGCGCTGTCCCGGAGGGGAGGGGGTCGGGCACGCTTCCAGGAAGGGACGCGAATACGCGCTCGAACGAGGGGCAGGTTAGGCGGGGTGTTCCGTCGCGTCAACCGGCTCTTACGACTCACGCGGTTGCAGGGGCAGCGGGCCGCCACTACGCTGTCCCTCAGATGGGGCGGGTTAACGCGATTTCAACACCCACTGGTACAGGAGAAACGTCCATGTCCGGCACTGGAACGGTTGCACGGCAGGCCAGCGTGGCGATTGTGGGCGCTGGCGACTACATCGGGGCGGCGATTGCGCGCCGTTTCGCGGCTGGGGGGTATCTCGTCGTCTGCGGCAGGCGCAATGCAGAGAAGCTTGAGCCGCTGGTCAATGAGATCACCGCGGCGGGGGGGCGGGCGATCGGGCTCAAATGCGACACGCGAGCGGAGGCGGAGGTCACGGGGTTTCTCGATGCCGCCGATGAAGCGGCGCCGCTGGAGGCGGTGATTTTCAACGTCGGCGGCAACGTGAATTTCCCCATTCTGGAGACCACGGAGCGGGTATTCCGCAAAGTGTGGGAAATGGCTTGCTATGGCGGGTTTCTCACCGGGCGGGAGGCGGCGCGGCATTTGCTTGCGCGCGGGCGGGGTAGCATCATTTTCACCGGCGCGACCGCGAGCCTGCGCGGCGGCAGCGGGTACGCGGCGTTTGCTTCCGCCAAGTTCGGGTTGAGGGCGATCGCGCAAAGCATGGCGCGCGAGCTCGGGCCAAAGAACATCCATGTCGCGCATCTGGTGATCGATGCCGGGGTGGATACCGCCTGGGTGCGGGAGCGGATCGCCGCGCGCGGGGCGTCGGAGCGGCTGGAGCCGGGGCATCTGGTGGATCCGGCCTCGATCGCCGAGGTCTATTGGCAGTTGCATCAGCAGCCGCGCGATGCGTGGACGCATGAGCTCGATATTCGCCCATCCGTGGAAAAATGGTGAACGATATGAGGGACGTGGAGTTCCATTTCGATTTCGGCAGCCCCAATGCCTATCTCGCGCACCGGGTGATCCCGGCGATTGAGGCGCGGACAGGCGCGGTGTTCCGCTATCTGCCGGTGCTGCTGGGGGGCGTGTTCCGTGCCACCAACAACCGCTCGCCGATGGAGGCTTTCGCCGGCATCCGCAACAAGCCGGAGTATCAGCGGCTGGAAATGCAGCGTTTCATCTCCAGGCACGGCTTGGGGGAGTTTCGGCGCAATCCGCATTTCCCGGTCAATACGCTGCAGATCATGCGGGGCGCCGTGGCGGCGGAGGCGGATGGCACTCTCGCCCCCTATGTTGCGGCGGTCTACCGCGCGATGTGGGAGCAGGAATTGAAGATGGACGAGCCGGATGTGATCAAGGCGGCGCTCGATGCCGCCGGGCTGGATGGTGGCCACACGCTCGCCCGCATCGGGGACGCTGCGGTGAAGGCGGCGCTGATCGCCAATACCGAGGCCTCCGTGGCGCGCGGCACGTTCGGTTCGCCGACGTTTTTTGTTGGCGATCAGATGTGGTTCGGCAAGGACAGTCTGCGCGACGTCGAGGAGGCGATTATCGCGGGGTGAAGGGAAGCGCTCTCGCCTATCCGCGGGGAGTATGCCAACGGCATGGAACGGAGCAAAAAGTTTTTTTGGTTCTTTTTGTTCCGCGGAACAAAAAGAACACCCTTCCCCCTACCTCAGTGCCCCGAATTCGCCCCCGAGAAATCCGGCGCCTCCAGCCCCGAGGCTGCCAGTTGTTCCACCAGCGCCGCCTTCAGCCGCTCGAGCCCGGCCTCCGAGTTGGCCTCGCAGCGCGCCACCAGCACCGCCTGGGTGTTGGAGGCCCGCAGCAGCCACCAGCCATCGGCGGTGGAAACGCGCACCCCGTCATTATCGGCCACCTTGGCGCCGGCGGCCTTGAGGCGGGCGGCGACTTCCTCGATCACCGCGAACTTGCGCACATCGTCGCAGTTGAAGCGCAGTTCCGGGGTGTTGATCACCTGCGGCAGCGCCTCGCGCACCGCGGAGAGCTTGCCCGGCATGCGGGCGACGATGCCGAGCAGGCGGACGCCGGCGTAGAGCGCGTCGTCGAAGCCATACCACTTGTCGTTGAAGAAGATATGGCCCGACATCTCGCCGGCCAGCGGACAGCCGGTCTCGGCCATTTTCGCCTTGATGAGGGAATGCCCGGTCTTCCACATCAGCGGAACCCCGCCGGCCCGCGCCACCTCGTCGAACAGCACCTGGCTCGCTTTCACGTCGGCGATGATGGTGGCGCCCGGGTGGGTCTTCAGCACGTCGCGCGCGAGAACCACCAAAAGCTGGTCGCCGAACATCATGGT